>NZ_DCXA01000043.1:0-1720 GCF_002328915.1 Aquabacterium sp. UBA2148 | reverse complement strand
AGGGCGGTGCTGGCGCCGCCAAGCCGGCCGCCAAGAAGTAAGCTAGAGCCCTCTCTCGTGGTGCGGGGCGCCCGACGGCGCCCCGACCCGTTTTTCAAGACGCCTTTTCCCGCGCGCCATGACCCGCCCCTTCAACTTCTCGGCCGGACCGGCCACGCTTCCAGAAGAAGTGCTGCAGCAAGCAGCGCGCGAGATGCTGGACTGGCAAGGCAGTGGCATGGGCGTCATGGAAATGAGCCACCGGGGCAAGGAGTTCATCTCCATCGCGCAGCAGGCCGAATCCGATCTGCGCGCCCTGCTGGCGGTGCCTGCCAACTTTCGCATCCTGTTCATGCAGGGAGGCGCGCTCGCCGAAAACGCCATCCTGCCGATGAACCTCTCGCGTGGCGGCCGCACCGATTACGTCGTCACCGGCTCGTGGTCGCAGAAGTCGGCCAAAGAAGCGCGCAAGTTCAGCGACGTGCACATTGCCGCCAGCAACGAGGCCGACCACCACACCTCGCTGCCTGCCCCCGGCGCCTGGCAACTGTCGTCCGACGCGGCCTACGTGCACGCGTGCAGCAACGAGACCATCCACGGCGTCGAGATGCACGAGCTGCCCGACCTGGCTTCGCTGGGCTCGAAGGCGCCGCTGGTCATCGACTTTTCTTCGCACGTGCTGTCACGCAGCATCGACTGGTCGCGCGTGGCCATGGCTTACGGCGGCGCCCAGAAGAACATCGGCCCCTCCGGCCTGACGCTGGTCATCGTGCGCGAAGATCTGCTGGGCCAGGCCCTGCCGATCACGCCCTCGGCCTTCGACTACAAGGTCGTGGCCGACAACGGTTCGATGTACAACACGCCCCCCACCTACGCCTGGTACATCGCCGGGCTGGTGTTCCAGTGGATCCAGCGCCAGACCGAGGTCACGCCGCAAGGCACTCTCAAAGGCCTGGCCGCGATGGAGGCCCGCGCCATCGCCCGCTCGCAAGCGTTCTACGATTACGTCGATGGCTCGGGCTTTTACCTCAACAAGGTGGCCGTGAACTGCCGTTCGCGCATGAACATCCCATTCTTCCTGCACGACGAGTCGCTCAACGAGGCCTTCCTGGCCGGCGCCAAGAACGCTGGCCTGCTGCAACTCAAGGGCCACAAGTCCGTGGGCGGCATGCGCGCGTCCCTGTACAACGCCATGCCGATGGCAGGCGTGCAGGCCCTGGTCGACTACATGAAGCACTTCGCGACGACCCATGGCTGACACCCCTGACTCCGCATCCGGCCACTTCCAGCCCGACGGCCGCCCGGTCGATGCACAGCTCGCCGATTTGCGCGTGCAGATCGACTCGGTCGACCAGCAGCTGTTGTCACTGCTGAACCAGCGCGCCAAGCTGGCGCAAGCGGTGGGCGAAGTCAAGAAAATCGACGGCTCGCCCGTCTTCAGGCCCGATCGCGAAATCCAGGTCATCGAAGGCCTGCGCCAAGGCAACCCGGGGCCCGTCCTGCCTGAAAGCATCAGCCCGATCTGGCGCGAGATCATGTCGGCATGCCGCGCGCTGGAAGCCAAACAGCGCGTGGCCTTCCTGGGCCCCGTGGGCACCTTCACCGAGCAGGCCGCCCTGAAGTATTTCGGCTCGTCCATCGAGCCGGTGCTGTGCGCCAACTTCGACGAGGTCTTCCGCGCCACGGAGGCCGGCTCGGCAGATTTCGGCGTGATCGCCATCGAAAACTCGACCGAAGGTGT
>NZ_DCXA01000046.1:0-8083 GCF_002328915.1 Aquabacterium sp. UBA2148 | reverse complement strand
CTGGCCCGTGCCAAGGCCCGCTGGTTGAAAGACTGGCAAGCGTTGTTTGCCGATCCGCAGCACGTCGGGGTGGCGCTGTCCGAGTCGGTTGCGCAGGGCGACTGGCGGCTTTTTTTCCTGACCCGCGATCGCGTGCGCGACATCAAGCTGGCCGACGTGCAGCGTGTGGCGGCGGCTTACCTTGTGCAGTCCAATCGCACCTTGGGTGAGTACGTGCCAACGGCGCAGCCGGTGCGCGCACCTGCGCCCGCGCGGGTTGACCTGGCCGAGGTGCTCAAGGGTTTCAAGCCGCAGGCTGCGGCCGATGACGTGGCACCTTTCGACGCCACCCCAGCCAACATCGATGCCCGCACGCAGCGCTTTGACCTGCCGCCGGGCATGAAGGTGGCCCTGCTGCCCAAGCCCACTCGCTCATAGGCGGTGCAAGCCAACTTGGTGTTTCACCATGGCACGGCCGAATCGCTGGCCAACTGGGGTGAGGCGCCTGCCGCGCTGGCAGAACTGCTGGATCAGGGCACGCAGACGATGTCCAGGCAAGCGCTGCAGGATCGCCTGGATGCACTGCAGACCGAGGTCAGCGTTCACGCCTCGGCGGGGCAGTTGGCCGTGACCTTGTCGTCCAGGCGGGAGCATTTGCTGGCGGCCATCGCCGTGGTGGCCGACATGCTGCGACGCCCCTTGCTGCCGGCCGAGGGTTTGGAGGAGGTTCGCCGGCAAGCGTTGTCGGCGATCGAGGCTCAGCGCAAGGAGCCCTCGGCTGTGCTCGCCGAGGCGCTGTCTCGCCACGGTGATCCTCATCCGGCGGGCGATGTGCGCCATGCTCGCTCCTTCGATGAGATGGCTGCCGATTGGCGCGGTGTGAACCTGGCGCAGGTGCAGGCCTTCCATCGGCGCTTCCTCTCGGCCTCGCATGCGCGTGTGGGCATCGTCGGTGATTTCGATGTGCAGCAGGTGCGCCAGGCGTTGATCGAGGCCTTTGGTGATTGGGGCTCACACGAGGCTCGCGCACCCATTGCGGTGCCGCTTTTGTCTGTGCCTGCGGTCAGCTTGAGTTTGCAAACGCCGGACAAACAAAACGCCACCATGGTGGTGCGCCTGGGCATGCCCGTGAACGACAGCCATCCCGATTACCCGGCGCTGATGATGGCCAATCACCTCATGGGTGGAGGTGGCGATGCCAGGTTGTGGCGCCGCGTCCGCGAGCAAGAGGGCTTGTCGTACAGCGTTTACAGCGCCATCGAGTGGGGGCAACGAGACCTGAACTCGCAATGGGTGGCCAGTGCGATTTTCGCACCGCAAAATCGATTGAAAGTCGAAAAGGCGTTCCAGGAGGAATTGGACCGCTCGCTCAAAGACGGTTTCACGCAAGCCGAGTTGAGCGCTGCCCAGGGCAGCTTGCTGAGTTTCAGGCAGCTCGGGCGTGCCAATGACGGCCGGTTGGCGACCGCCTGGGCGAGTAACCTTGAGCTGGGTCGGGATTTTTCGGTGTCTGCCAGGGTGGATGCAGCCCTGCGTTCGCTCACGCTGGAACAGGTCAACGAGGCCTGGCGGCGTCACATTCGGCCGGAGGCTTTTGTCAGGGGTGTGGCCGGAGACTTTGCTTCTGCGCCTCCCTGAGTCAGATGGGCTGCGTGAGCTGGGGGCAGCGCCAAGCGTGGTTTGGGTGACAAAAGAAAAGGGCCGGATGATTCCGGCCCTTTGGGTTCATTCGGATTTGAAACCGTTCAAATCGCGAAATCTTCCAGTTTCTTGCCCGACGCGATGGCAGCCTGAATCCACTTTGGCTGCAGGCCACGGCCTGTCCAGGTTTCACCGGTGGCCTGGTTGCGGTACTTGGGGGCGACCTTCTTGCCTGCGGTGGAGCCGGAAGCCGCAGGCTTGCCGGGCTTGATCCCCAGGTCGGCAACGGTCAGGCCGTGCTCGGCCAGCATGGACTTGATCTGGTTGATCACGGAGGAGCGCTCTGCGCGACGGGCCTCTTGAAGTTGCTTTTCGAGGTCGGCGGCTTGTTTTTCGAGAGCTGCCTTCTGCGCGAGGAGTTCCTGATAGTTGCTCATGTGCTTCCTTTGTTGCCCGATGCCCAGGCTTGGATACTTAATCGAGGATCAGTCCGGATCTGCGGCGGTGGATAAAGAGGGGTGCGGCAGATTGGCGAATTCTATACCCAGGTTTTTGCCGCCGCCAATCCACATGGCAAGCAAGTGTGAATCAAGGTAAATCGCTTATTGATTGCCGCGCTTCGGTGGGCTGGAAATCGCCTGCCCGAGTTCAATCACCGCCAGAGCGTAATAGCTGGACTGGTTGTATCTCGTGATGGCGTAGAAATTCCGGGTGCCAGCGATGATGGTGGGGGGCTTGCCGGCGTTGTGCAGCAACACCATGGCCAGGGGGCCTGGGTGTTCCATCGCGGTTTTGGGAAGCTTGGCGCCGAGCTCCTGCATTTGGCTTGCGGTGAATGTGGGGCGTATATCCGGCGCCAGCAGGGTGTCGAGTTGTGGCCCGCTGCCGGGCGCTTGCACGGAGAAATGGGTGGGCCATTGCGCCTGCCAGCCGTGCGCGGCCAGGAAATTCGCGACGCTGCCGATCGCATCGCTGGGGCTGTTCATCAGGTCGATGTGTCCGTCGCCATCGAAATCCACGCCATGGCGACGAATCGAGCTCGGCATGAATTGTGGCCAGCCAATGGCGCCGGCGAACGAGCCCAGCACCTGGCCCGGCTCCAATCCCTGCTCGTGGCACATCGTCAGGAACTCACCGAGCTCCTGTCGAAAAAAAGCGCTGCGATCGCTGCGACCTTTCGGGAAGTCAAGTGAGAGCGTGGTCAAGGCGTCGAGCACGCGGAAGCGACCGGTGTCCCGTCCGTAAAGGGTCTCCACGCCAATCACGCCAGCGATGATGTGCGCCGGCACGCCGTAGCGTGCCTCGGCGCGTTGCAGGTCGGCGGCGTGCGCCTGCCAGAAGCGCTGTCCGGCACGCAGGCGTTGGGGCTCGACGAACCGGCTGCGGTAAGCCGCCCAGTTTTTGGCACCTGGGTTGGCCGCCGGCATGATCAGCTTGCCCACGACCTCGCGGTAGCGAGCCTGGGCGATGGCTTCTCGCACCCACGGCGCGGGCAGGTCATGGCGGCGGGCCAGCTCGTCGGCGAGCTGCGTTGCATCGCCGCGATCCGCGTAGCTGGCCTGGTCTGCCGGCAATGGCCTGGGCTGCTCGTTTTGCGCGCTCGACGTGGCGATGGGGGTCGCCACCAGCGCTGGTGAGGATGCCGCAGGAGCTGGGGCCGAAGGCGTGGGCTGCTGGAGCGGCTGCTCGAGCGCACGGGGCGCTGCGGGGATGGCGGCTCCCGTGTCAGGGGCGGTGCTGGGCGAGGAGCCACAGGCCGCAACGCCCAAGGCCAGGAGCACAGAGGTCAAGGAGATGAGCGGCCTGGTGTGACAGGGCGACGCGGGCAGGGCTCGAGTGGGGCGGTCTAACATGGGAGCGGGGCAGGAGCGGGGCATGGTGCGTGTGCATGGGCGTGTGCTTTGGCGCACGCGAGGGGGCAGTGTGCCAAATGCCGCGGCGCTCAGCCACGTGGGCGCATCACGGGCGTGGTGTGGGGGCGACCTGACTGACTGGCCCACTGCGCAGCCAGCTTCGTGACCTCTTTGACCAGGGCCTGCCGTTGTTGTCGCGCGCGGGCCTGCTCGGGGGCGTAGCGCAATGCGTCCAGGCGTTGGAGCCGTTCGATGAGCGCCAGCGCAAGCTCCGGATGACGGCGGCTCGGTGCTTGTCGCTCGATGGCGCTGGCCCAATTCAACGCTGGCGCCGGGGCAGGGCAATCGATTGGGGCCTTTAGTCCGGCTGCCAGCAATGCACGGTGCACTTTCATCAGCGGGGCATGCCAGGGAGATCGACCCTTCCTGGGACGTTGCAACCAAAGCCACAACAGCCCCGCGATGGCGAGTGCGCCGACGATGCCTGCGCACATCCGCACCAGCGTGACCCAGTCTGGGGACTCGAAACCCCAGTCGCGAAGCAGGGACATCTGTTGTTGCCTTGAATACTGCAGCACCCAGACGTTCCATCGGTGGTTCGCGGCATCCGTGTAGGCTCGCAGGCCGCTCCAGAATGCCGGGTCAAGTCCTCGCAGGGCCGGTGGCAGTTGCTCGGGGTAGCGGATCGGTGGGCGAGGGCGGTCGATTCGATTCGGCGCGACCGCGGCCGTCGGGTCGATGCGCACCCAGCCTCGCTGCACCGACCAATATTCCGCCCAGGCATGGGCGTCGCTGTTGCGCACCACATGCAGCCCGTCGACAGGGTTGACCTCGGCGCCCTGGAAGCCGGTGACGACTCGCGCGGGCACGTTCATCGCCCGCAAGATCACGACGAAGGCGGTGGCGTAGTGTTCGCAAAAACCGGTCTTGCGATCCAGCCAGAAACGGTCGATGGGATGCGGGCGGGGCTCCGAGCCATCCCCTGGGCCATCATTCGGCGCGAGGGTGTAGCTGAAGCCGCCCTGGCGAATGTGGCTGAGCAGGGACTGCGCCAGCGCGTCAGCGTCGGCTTCCTTCAGGTTGCCTCGCTCCCGCCATTGGGCCGCCCAGGCCAGGGTGCGGGGGTTGTGGCCCAGAGGCAAGGCCAGGTTGCCCAGGCCGGTCTCGCGAGTGCGCGGATCCAGCGTGTCCCGGGTGCCCATCCACGCGCTCGCGTCAACCTGGGTTCGCTCGGTCAAGGGGGCTCGCGCGTGCCAGCTCAGCCCGTCTCGCTGCAGCGTCGTGGTCGAGCCGTTGGCCGCCGGCTTGGCGACCAGCGTGCCATCCAGCAAGGGCACGGTGCGAAGGCGATTGGGCTCCAGCGTCAACTGGTAGTTGATTTGTCGGCCCAAGGCTTCGGGTGCGTCGATTTGAGAGGTCGTCGCGGCCGTTGCGCCCATCGGGAATGGTTGGCGAAGCGCCGCGCTGCTGGTCCAGTGTTTGCCATCGAAGCGGTCCAGCACCGGGCCCCGAAAGTACATCTCGTGGTGCAGCGGCGTTGCCCCCAGGAAGCGAACGCGCATGGCCACGCTGTCGTCGAGGGCCAGCTCGGACATCTCTCCCAGCTCGATCCTGTCGGACAGGCCGGTGCGTGGACCGCTGTCTGACGGTGCGCTCCACAGCGGTCCGAACCGGGGGAACAGCAGGTACAGCGCGAGCATGACGGGCACGCCCATCACCATGCACCGGGCGGCAGCGCCCACGGCCGCGGTGATGGGCGGGCGACCTTGCTGCCGTTGCGCCAGCACCAGCGAACTGAGCAGGCCCAGCGTGGCCACCAGCATCAGTGCAGCCAAGCCAATGGCCTGAGAGTGCAGGAACTGAGTCAGCACCAGGAAAAAGCCCAGCGATGTCACCACGAAGGCATCGCGCCTGGCTCGCAGCTCCAGGGTCTTGAGGGCGGTCAGGAGGGTCACGAGCGTGACGCCGGCTTGCCGCCCAAAAATGGACTGGTGGGTGAACAGGGTCAGGCCTGTGGCAGCGATCAAGGCCAACACCAGCACCCAGCGTGGCGGCAGTGGGGCGTCGCGCCAGGCGAGCCAGGCGCGCCAGGCGATGGCCAGGCCCGTGCCCACGCTGCACCAAATCGGCAGGCGACCGAGGTGAGGCAGGATGCAAACCGTGATCACGGCCAGCAACCACAATGTGTCGCGGCCGTCCCGGCTCAGGCTGGTGCGGGGGCGGCTCAAGGGTGGCGACCTCCGCGGGCAGACCCGGCACCACCTGGCCAGGTGGCGAGGGTGTCCAGACAATGCCTGAGGTGGGCGGGCCCCTGGCCGCAGGCGACCACTTGTCCCGGCAGCCTCAGGCCATAAGCGCGCCCCAGTGCCGCAGACTCCTGTTCGGCCATCAACAACCACGATGTCAGCCGAGACAGCCGTTCTTCTGTGTCCATGTTCGCCAGCCCTGGGCTGCGCTCGAAGTCCAGCCAGCGATCTGGTGGGCTGCTCGCCGCAGGCTCGCGGGTGACCAGACCTGCGCCGGTGGCCAGCGTCAGGCTGGATTTTTTCCAGGCGATCCAGCGCACCGGGTCGCCCCTGCGGTAGTCACGCAAACCTTCGGGCAGGTCCTGTCCCTGACGGCTTTGGTGGGTGGTGGCCAGGTTGGGGTCGACGCTGTCGCTGTCAGGCAGTTGCGGGGCGAGGGTGTCCAGTGCGGGCCACACCAGCACCTGCGAGCGCGGGCGCCAGTACGACCAGGCCCTGAACAGCCCCAGCGGGTAACGCGTCTCGATGACCAGGCGAGGCAGGGCTTGCTGGCCGCGCTGCTGCGCTGGGATGTCGATCAGCAAACAGGTGTCCTGCCCGGGGGGCAGGTCGGCGAACTGCACTGCGCCTGCCAACCTGGGCTCAGGGCCCGAAGCCGATACTGCCAACGCACAGCGCCACAGCCGTTTGTGCTGGTTGGTGATCGTGACGGGCAGTTGCACGAATTGCCCGGCATGGACGCTGGGCGGGCTGCCCAGGCTCAGGCTGATGCCTTGCAGGTTGCCGTGCGTTTGGTAGAGGGCCGCCAGACCTGAGCCGCCAAGCAAGAAGGCCAGCGCGTAGCCCAGGTTGACCTGCTCGTTGATGGAGGCCAGCAACAGCACGCTCACCACGGCGGCAAATCCCCAGCCAGCGCGCGTGGGCAGGATGTACAGGTTGCGCTGCGTGAGCCGCAACTTGTCTTGGCGGGGCAACCTGGCCTCCCACCAATCCGACCAGCGTTGCCTCAAGCGCGACGTCACGGCGGCCATCATGGCACCGGCGTCGCCTCCAGCAGGGCTCGCGCCTGGGCTGCGGCGCTGCGCCCTGACTGGTTCAGTGCTTGCAACCGGTGGGCCACGCCTGGCACCCACAGCACCTGGATGTCTTCCGGTGAGGCGTGTTGCCTGCCCATGACCAAGGCCCGCGCACGGGCCAGCCTCAGCAGCGACAGGCCTGCGCGCGGGCTCAGACCCTGCGCGAACCAGCGTCCGTCCCGGGTGGCATGGATGAGCGCCAGCACGTAGTCAAGCAGGCTGTCCGACACGTGCACGCTGTCAACCTGTCTCTGGCAGGCCAGCCAGGACTCGGGCGACATCACCGGCTGCAGTGACTGCAGGGCTTGGCGCCTGTCCGAGCCCTGAAGCAACGAGCGCTCGGCGATGGCATCGGGGTAGCCCAGCGACAGCCGCATCGCGAATCGATCAAGTTGTGATTCAGGCAGCGGGTGCGTGCCCAGTTGCTCGCCCGGGTTTTGCGTGGCGATCACAAAGAAGGGGCTTGGCAAAGGCAAGGTCTGCCCGTCCACGGAAACCTGCCGCTCCTCCATGGCCTCGAGCAGCGCACTTTGGGTGCGAGGCCCGGCCCGGTTGATTTCGTCGGCCAGCAGCACCTGCGCGAACACCGGCCCGGGATGAAAGACAAACGATTCTTTCTGGCGCTCGTAGATGCTCACCCCGATCAGGTCGGAGGGCAGCAAGTCGGCGGTGAACTGCACGCGAGCGCAACTCAGCCCCAGCGACCTGGCCAGGGCCTGCGACAGCGTGGTTTTGCCGACCCCTGGCACGTCCTCGACCAGCAGGTGCCCGCTGGCCAGCAGGCAGATCACGCTGAGCGAGACCTGCTCCTTCTTGCCCACGATGATCGTGCTAACCTGATCGATGAGCGACGTGAGGTGCGTGGCCTTCCCAGCAGTCAAACCCGATGGCAGGCTGGCGGGCATGGAAGCGTGCGAATCGTTGCGAAGCATGGCAAGACCTTAACCGATTCCCGGGAGCGCCGAAGCGCTTTCTGAACCATGACCACCGGCTATTTCTCTCACCCGGACTGCCTTGCTCACGACATGGGCAAGGGGCACCCGGAGTGCCCGGCCCGGCTGCACGCCATCGACGATCACCTGCGTGCCGTGGGCCTGGACGTGCTCATGCTGCCCCAGGACGTGCCCATGGCGTCCAACCAGGACCTGGCACTGGCGCACGACTTGAATTACGTGCTCACGCTCGATGACTTCCTGCAGCAGCTCGAGGCCACGGGGGACACCCGCGCGCTGGACCCTGACACCTGGGGGTGCCCGGGAACCCGATCGGCGGCCTGGCGTGCCGCGGG
>NZ_DCXA01000045.1:9100-10575 GCF_002328915.1 Aquabacterium sp. UBA2148 | reverse complement strand
ACACGGGCTGCCCTGCCCCCACGACCTGCCCGGGCTCGACATCAACCGCGGTGATCACGCCGGCAGCACCTGCGGTCAGCGACGCGTAACCCGCCTGATTGAGCTGAACACCAGCCTGGGCACGAGCCTGGCGAAGGCTGGCCTGCGCAGCGCGTTCGGCCGTGCTGTGGCGCTCGAGCTCGGCCTCGCTGATGAAACCTTGCGAACGCAACTCTTTGAAGCGCGCCAGGTCAGCGCTGGCCTGCCCTGCCTGGGCCTCGGCCGCAGACAACGCAGCTTTGGCCGCGTCGGCGCCCAGTCTCAGGTCCTGCGGATCGACCTGGGCCAACAACTGGCCAGCCTTGACCCGTTGCCCCAGCTCCACCGCACGCTGGGTCACCTTGCCCCCCACCCGGAAAGACAAGCGAGATTCGGTGCGGGCTCGGATGTCGGCCGAAAACTCGCGTTGCAACGAGGCGCCGCCATCGGTCAGCACCATGGTGCGCACGGCCCGAATCGGGGCCACCTGCTCGGCCTGCTTGCCGCAAGCAGACAAGAAAACCGCAGAGACGAGGAGGATCGCGACCAGGGGCGCGGCAGAAGGCGCAAAACGAGACATGGAGGGAGCAGGAGTTGCCAGGGGCCAGCGCATGGTGTGCAGGGGTTCGGATGCAAGGAGGACAACCGCCGTCGCGGTCGGGTCGGATCACCCATGCCAACCTGGTGGCGCAGCAACTGACCCGCGGGTCAGTAATGTAGGCACGCGCGCCTGCCCATGTCAATTCAGCTGTTGAGACAATGGCGACCTCGTTGTCCGCCCCTTGTTGTTTGTTGCGGGCAAACCCGAACTGCTACACCACCATGTCCGAGACCCCCCATCCCTTGTCGCCAGATTTTCCTCGCCCTGGCAGCAGCCTGGCTCACGCGACGCGCCTGAGCCCTGCGGCGCACGCGCCCGCCCTGCTCTGCTGGCTGAATTGGTGGCACGAAACGGCCCGCATCCCGCTGGACGTCCAGGATCCGGGTGTGGCCGAAACCAAGCTGCGTTGGTGGGCCAACGAGCTGCAGGCAACCGAACGGGGCGAGCCCAACCACCCCCTCACGCGCGAGAAAAACAATTTGCGCCTGCCCGAGGGGGCCACTTGGCCAGAAACCGCCGTTTGCATGACCCAGATCGAGGGCCTGATTCAACTGGTGCATCAAAACCGCTGGATGGACGAAGCCCACTTCGTGCGCCACGCTCAGCAGACCACCGGGCTGGCCTGCGAAAGCGCTGCACGCCTGCTGGGGGCCACGAGCGATGAGGCGCGCTCGGCCGCCGCCTTGCTTGGCACCGGCCTGCGACTGAGCCACCGACTCGGGCGCCTGGGCCAGGACGCACGCGCTGGCTGGGTCATGGTGGGCATCGATTTGTTGCAGACCCACGACGTCAAGGCACACCAGCTGGTCAAGCCGGTTCCTGAACAGGCGCCGCCAGGCTGGCCCCAGTTGCTGGC
>NZ_DCXA01000045.1:7724-9017 GCF_002328915.1 Aquabacterium sp. UBA2148 | reverse complement strand
CCCAGTTGCTGGCGGACCTCGCGCAACGCGCTCGCACGCCACTGCATGAATCCCTGGATCAGATTCGGCGCCTGCCCAAAGATCAGGCCAAGGCCCTGCGACCGCTGGTGCTGCTGGCGCACCTGGCGCTCGCCCAGGTCGAGGTGGTGGCCAACGCGGGCGACGCCGTGCTGCATCAGCGCCTGCTGCTGACGCCCTTGCGCAAGGCCTGGATCGCTCAATGCGTGGCCTGGGGCTGGATGCGCTGAACCTCAGCGGCCAAAAGGCGCGGCCAGGGGCTCACCCACGAAAAGGCTCTGACGGGGCCATGCCACGCTCTTCCAGTAAGCCTCCATGGCCGAAGCCCCCTGGGCATAGAACAGCAGCAACAACTGTGGGTGCGGGAACTTCTGCAGGTGTGAGCAAGGCTCGCTCACCGTGCCATGGCTGGCCGTGGCGCCAGCCTGTATCCAAGACATCACCGTCATCTGGCTGTTGGGCTTGTCGAGGACGCCTCCGAACGAGGTCAGGTGATCGGCCAAGGCGCCTGGCAGGAAGTTGACGCTCTCGAGACCGTCCACGTGGGTGCGACCGGTCAGGTACATCAACACCCGGTCGGCGTGACGCAAGGCGTCGGTCTGGTCCAGGTGGACGTCGATGCCAAAAGCCGGCACGGGACCGGCCGGCGGAAACAGTTGACGGCGCACGCTGCGCAGGGCGTCGGACGTCGCCACGAAATGCACGTTCGCAGGCTGCGCCCCACGCTCGCCGAGCGTGCCGTCCGAAGCCACCCCGCGGTTGATGAGGGCCTTGGCCTGGGCCACGTCGGGTGCGGCCAGCAACATGCTCAGGCGAACGCCAAAGTCACGCATCGGGTGGGTGCTGGAGGAGCCGAAGTACCGCGATGGCTTGCTGGGCGCGCAGGTCTTTTCACAAAGCGCCGGGTCGAACCCCAGGGCCAGCGCCCCGGTGATGCTGTGGCACTCGACCGCGTGCGGCTGGCGCCAAGCCAGGGCCAGGCCCTGGGACCGCACGCCGAAAAAGCCATCGACCTGACGCCTGAACGCCTGGAACTCCTGGCGATCCAGGGTGGGCCTGACGGGCAGGCGCAACCTCAGCACCTGGCTGGGCGAGATCTTGCGCGCCCGGATGTAATGCTCGCCCACCTCCACGGAGTACGGGTCGTCCACGTTGATGACCACACCGAGTTCTTCTGCGGTGATCCGCCCCCACACCCGCGGCACCCTGATCCATTGGCGGCCGCCGGCGTTGGCTCCAGCGCCCTCGTCGGATGCATCGACCGCACGAGATGCC
>NZ_DCXA01000045.1:0-7637 GCF_002328915.1 Aquabacterium sp. UBA2148 | reverse complement strand
GCCTCGACCGCACGAGATGCCGCTGGCGACGTGGCCGATTGAGCCCGCACAGGCGTTGACGCCATCGAGCAAATCAGGGCCAGAAAAGCGGACGCCAACACGGCGGCGCGGGGCAATGAAGAACCAAACCTGTGCATGGCCGTATCAGATGCCAAAAAAGGCACATGGGAAAAGTGGAACTGCACTCAAGGAACCGCCAGTTTCGCCGATTGATGCTTCATCCCACGTCCCAAAAGGCCATTGCGCCGAAGGAAAACCCGATGAGCGATTCCAGACCAGACGGCACGTCGATCCAGGTGCTGGGCAGGATGTTCTCACTGCTCGACACCCTGGCCCACGGCAACGAGGCCATGTCGTTGAAGTCCATCAGCGAACAGACCGGCCTGCACCCCTCCACCGCCCACCGCATCCTCAATGACCTCGCCTCGGGCGGCCTGGTCGAGCGCTCGGGCCCTGGCGCCTACCGGCTGGGCATCCGCCTGCTGGCCTTGGGCAACCTGGTCAAAGCCAGGCTGGACGTGCGTGACCTCGCGGTTCGCCCGATGCAGGAACTCCATCGCGTCACCGGCCAATCGGTGTCGCTGTTCGTGCGCCACGATGACGAAGCGCTGTGCGTGGAGCGCACGGTCTCAGAGCGAAGTGGGGTGCAGGTGACGCGGGTCATGGGCTTGCGCTTGCCGATCACCGGGTGCGCCGCCGGCAAGGTCCTGCTGGTCAACGAATCGGGCCTGGTGCTCAACGCGCTGAGCCAGTCTGCCAACTTGCGCACCGAAAACCTGCAGGCCGAACTCAGCCAGATCAGACAGGCCGGCATGGCCGTCGATGTGGAGCCGGGAGAGCCGGGCTCTCAAACGGTGGTCGCGCCCATCCACGATGACCTGGGTGGTGTCGCCGCCAGCCTGGCGCTGAACATCGGTCATTCTCGCGGGCTGCCCGCAGAGTGGCAGGAAGCGCTCAAGGGCTGCGCCCAGCGCATCTCGCTGGCCCTGGGCTGGCAGGACCCATCGGCGGCATGACCCAGCGGGTGTCCGGCACCCAAAAGGAAAACGGGCCCTTCGGGGCCCGTTTCACGAATGGAGCTGCCGGGTTGGGCCCGACGCCTGCACCCGTCAGGATGTGACCTTGGCCGAAGCATGGGTGCTCAAAGCACCCTTTTGTGCGGCGTTCTCGATCCAGCGGCGCACGCGCTCGGCATCGGCCTGGCGAGAGTACTTGCCCGCAGAGTCCAGGAACACCATGATGAACTTGCGACCAGCCATGCTCGCTTGCATGACCAGGCAGCGCCCGGCCTCGACGATGTAGCCCGTCTTCTGAAGACCGATGTCCCAGGATGGGCTGCGCACCAGGCTGTTGGTGTTGCGGAACTGGAGCTGGCGGTTGCCCAGGCGAACCGCGTGTTCAGGCGACACCGACAGTTCACGGATCAAAGGCTGCTGGTAAGCGGCCTTGACCAGCATGGCCAGGTCTCGCGCGGTGGCCTGGTTGCCACTGTTCAGACCCGTCGGGTCAACGTAGCGGGTGTCGTGCATGCCCAGCAGGCGGGCCTTGGCGTTCATGGCGCTGACGAAGGCAGGCATCCCGCCCGGGTAGGTCCTGCCCAGGGCATGGGCGGCGCGGTTCTCTGACGACATCAGCGCCAGGTGCAGGAGCTCGCCTCGGCTGAGGCTGGAGCCCACTGCCAAGCGCGAGCTGCTGTTCTTTTCGGTGTCAACGTCGTCGTTGGTGATGGTGATTGAGTCGTCCAGGGGCAGGTGCGCCTCAACGACAACCACCGCCGTCATGAGCTTGGTCAGGGACGCGATCGGCAGCACGGCCTCGGGGTTCTTCGAGAGCATGACCTCGTTGGTGTCCTGGTCCATGACGAGGGCGACGCTGGACTTGAGCTCGAGCGGGTCTTGCGTCTGGTGCAAGCCGTACAGTTGCCCGAAGGACGCGCCCTTGGCGCCAGATGCGGCGACCAGGCTGGCCGTGGGACGGGACAAAGCGTTGGGCGAACTCACCGCGATGCGCGAGAACGCGGGGACCTCTGAGCTGCGGGCGACGCTGGCGGCTTGGGCGCGTGCCGACGAAGCGGAACGCTTGCCCGCTGTTCGCGTGGCTGCAACCCGCGACTCGCTCCGGGAGGCGACCACCTTGCGTTGGCGAGCCTGGGCAGCGGCCGTGCGCTTGCCGGCCTGTTTGCGAGAGGCCAGCTTGGACTCTTTGGCTGCTTTGGCCTGCTTGACGACCTTGACCTTTTTGGTGGCCTGGGACTTGGCCTCACGCGGGGTCGACTTGGCCTCGGCCAGTTGGGGCTGAGAAAAGCCTGCCACGAAGGCCATCAGTGCCATCAACAACCAGCGGGTTGCCTTCAATTTCCTGTCCACCACGTTACAGCCCTTTCGTCCACACCGGGAGTGTAATGAAAATGACGCGTAAATCAAGGACTTACGCGTCACTCATCAAGCGGCCTGGAGCATCAGTCCATCGGCTCCGGGGTTTTCACCCCTGAGCGGCCACCCGATCGGCCTTGCTGTGCAGCTTGTTGAGGGCTGCCAGGTAGGCTTTGGCGGACGCCACGACGATGTCCGGGTCGGCTCCGACCCCGTTGACGACGCGACCGCCATGCTGCAGACGGACTGTCACCTCACCTTGCGATTCTGTGCTGCCGGACGTGATGGCATTGACGGAGTACAGGAGGATTTCCGCGCCACTTTTCACGACAGCCTCGATGGCCTTGACGCTCGCGTCAACCGGGCCGTTGCCTTCGGACTCGCTGCGGTGCTCTTCGCCACCGGCGGCGAACACCACCTTGGCATGCGGGCGCTCGCCCATTTCCGACTGCTGCGACAGCGCCACCAGGCGGTAGTGCTCCTGCTCGCTGGTCACGCTTTCGTCGCCGACCAGGGCAATGATGTCTTCGTCGAAGATTTCGCTCTTGCGGTCGGCCAGTTCCTTGAACTTGGCGAAGGCCGCGTTGATCTCGGCTTCCGAGTCGAGCTCGATGCCGAGTTCCTGCAGGCGCTGCTTGAAGGCGTTGCGGCCCGAGAGCTTGCCCAGCACGATCTTGTTGGCCGACAGGCCGACGTCCTCGGCGCGCATGATTTCGTAGGTGTCGCGGGCCTTGAGCACGCCGTCCTGGTGGATGCCGGAGGCGTGCGCGAAGGCGTTGGCGCCCACCACGGCCTTGTTGGGCTGCACCACGAAACCAGTGGTCTGAGAGACCAATCGCGAGGCCGGCATGATCTGGCGGGTGTCGACGCCGACTTCCAGCCCAAAGTAATCGCGGCGGGTCTTGATCGCCATGACGATTTCTTCCATGGCGCAGTTGCCGGCGCGCTCACCCAGGCCGTTGATGGTGCACTCGACCTGGCGAGCACCGCCGATCTTCACACCGGCCAGCGAGTTGGCCACAGCCATGCCCAGGTCGTTGTGGCAGTGCACAGACCAGATGGCCTTGTCGGAGTTGGGCACCTTCTCGCGCAGCTCGCGCATGAAGTTGCCGTACAGCTCGGGGATGGCGTAGCCCACCGTGTCGGGGATGTTGATGGTGGTCGCGCCCTCGGCGATCACGGCCTCGCAGACGCGGGCCAGGAAGTCGATCTCCGAGCGGTAGCCGTCTTCGGCGGAGAACTCGACGTCGGAGGTCAGGTTGCGGGCAAAACGCACCGAGTTGCGGGCCTGCTCGAGCACCTGCTCGGGCGACATCCGCAGCTTCTTTTCCATGTGCAGCGGGCTGGTCGCGATGAAGGTGTGGATGCGCCAAGCGTTGGCGCCCTTCAGGGCCTCGGCCGCGCGGGCGATGTCGCGGTCGTTGGCGCGGGCCAGCGAGCACACGGTGGAGTCTTTGATGACGTCGGCGATGGCCTTGATGGCCTCGAAGTCGCCGTTGGACGAAGCCGCGAAACCGGCTTCCATCACGTCCACCTTCATGCGCTCGAGCTGGCGGGCGATGCGCAGCTTTTCGTCGCGGGTCATGGAGGCGCCGGGCGACTGCTCGCCATCGCGCAAGGTGGTGTCAAAAATGATCAGCTTGTCGGTCATGGGGGTCTCCTCGCCCTGTGGTGGGGCAAGCGGGGGCGGCGGTTCGCGCCCCGTGTCAATCAGCTTGGGTGAGCTTAGCGCTTCAGCGGTGCAAACCAGCTTCCTCGGGCTCGTCGGTGGAGGTGGAGATCACGCTCACGCGCTTGCCCTGGCTGAGCTTCCACGCGTACACGCCGTAGCCCGAAAGGCCATACACCACGAAGACGCCGAACAGCACGATCGGCGGGTGGATGGTGATGACGGCGATGCCCAGCGCGATCGCGACGATCACGATGAAGGGCACGGTCTTGCGGAAGTTGACGTCCTTGAAGCTGTAGAACGGGATGTTGGTGACCATGGTCAGCCCCGCGTACAGCGTGAAGGCAAAGGCCAGCCAGGTCAGCCAGATGGCGTCCTGCGGCACGTAGCCGGCGTCGGTCACGACCCAGATCAGGCCCACGACCAAGGCGGCAGCAGCCGGACTGGGCAGCCCCTGGAAGAAGCGCTTGTCGACCACCGCGATGTTGGTGTTGAAGCGCGCCAGTCGCAACGCGGCGCAGGAGCAGTACACGAAGGCGGCGATCCAGCCCCACTTGCCCATGCCCTTGAGCGCCCATTCATAGACGATCAAAGCCGGCGCGGCGCCAAAGGACACCATGTCCGAGAGGCTGTCCATCTGCTCGCCGAAGGCGCTCTGCGTGTTGGTCATGCGCGCGACGCGGCCATCCAGGCTGTCGAGCACCATGGCGCAGAAGATGCCGACGGCGGCCTGGTCGAAGCGGTCGTTCATGGCCATGACGATGGCGTAGAACCCACCGAACAGCGCGGCCAGGGTGAACAGGTTGGGCAGGATGTAGATGCCCTTGCGGCGCGGGCGAGGCGGCTCGGACGGGGTCTCGGCGCAGGCGTCAACGGCCTCGTCGGCACCCGATTGAGGATCAGGAAGGTTCATGCGGTCACCAGGGTCGCCAGGACGGTGGTGGTGGCAGACACGCGCTCGCCGGGGGCGACCTTGGGCACGGCGTGCGGCGGCAGGTAGATGTCAACGCGCGAGCCAAAGCGGATGAGGCCGTAGCGCTGACCGCGCGTGAGCGTGTCACCGGGCTTGACGTGGCAAAGGATGCGGCGAGCGATCAGGCCGGCCACCTGAACCAGGGTCACCAATTGCCCATTGGACTCGATGACCACGGCATTGCGTTCATTGCGCGGCGACGCGGTGTCCAGGTCGGTGTTGATGGCGGCGCCCGGGAAGTATTTGACGTCACGGATCACGCCATCGACGCTGGCGCGGTTGGCGTGGGTGTCGAACACGTTCATGAACACGCTGATGCGCAGGGCCTCGCGGTCGGCGTAGGGGTCACGCGCCTTTTCGATGCGCACCACGCGCCCGTCAGCGGGGCACAGCACAGCACCCGCCTGGCTGGGCACAGGGCGCGGCGCGTCTCGCCGGCTGAGCATCAGCCAGAAGGCTGACAAGGCGAGCGCCAGCAGGCCCCACGCATCGCTGACCAGGAAGGCCAGGAGCACGGCTGCCAGCAGCAGGCCCAAGGTGAGTGGGCGATGGGTCCGGGTGAACAACTGCAGGATGGACATCATGGTGCGGGCGAGGATACCACCCCGCCCGCCTGGGGCGCTGCGGGGAGACTGGCCTGGCGCAGCACCCGCTGCGGAAAAGGAATTTCAACACCCAGCCGCTCCAGTTCGGCCAAAAGCGCCAGGTTGACGGCCGAGCGCACGCCCAGCTGGCCGATTTCCGGGTCCATGATCCAGAACGACACGGTCAACTCCAGGCCGTCGGCCGCAAACTGGGTCAACAAAACCGACGGCTGCGGATCCTGGACCACACGGGGCACCTGGGCGACAGCGGCCTGCAAGCGAGGCATCACCGACTGCAGGTCGGTGCCATAAGCCACCTGAACCACCGTCGTGACCGACACGCGTCGGTCAGCCAGCGAGGCGTTCTCGACCCTCTGAGTGATGAGCACCTCGTTGGGCACGATGGACTCGCGCCCGTTCGTGGCTCGGATCACCGTGAAGCGGGTGTTGATGTCGGTGATGACGCCCTCGAAGTTGTCCACCCGCACCAGGTCACCGATGCGCAGGCTGCGCTCGGCCAGGATGACGAAGCCGCTGACGTAGTTGGCCGCCAGCTTCTGCAGCCCCATGCCCACGCCCACGCCCAGCGCCCCGCCGAACACAGACAGCGCCGTCAGGTCGATGCCCACCGCCGACAGCGCCAGCATCAGCCCGGCCACCAGCAGCAACGCACGCAGGATGTTGGCGGCCATCTTGCGCAGCGAGAGGTTGTCCGTTGCCCCCTTGAGCAACCTGGCCTCCAGCGCAGAAGAAAGCGACAGCGACAGGATCATCACCAGCACGGCGCTCAGGGTGCCCTCGATCAGGTTGCGCAGGCTGACCCGGCTGGAGCCGATCTTCCAGGTGATCTCATCGAGCTCCATCAGGATGATGGGCAGCAAGCCGGTGATCCAGAGCACCGTGGCCAGCCAGGCCCCCCAGGACACCGTGCGCTCGACCACCCGCAGGGCGCTGGACGCCGGGAAAGCAGCGCCCAGTACCTTGACCGTCAGTCGGATGACAGCCAGGGACGAGAGCACCGGGATGGCAACGCGAAACACCGCCAGCGGGATCGCTTCCTGCAGCACACGCCGGGCGATGAGCGCCAGCAGCAGCGCCAGCACCGGAAACAAGATGCCGTCGATGACGTGGTGGCCGAACCAGATGGAGCTCGGATCAGGCTGTTTGCCCCGCAGGAATCGGATGAGCAACCAGGCCACACCCAGGCAGCCGATGACCACGCCCAGCTCGATCAGGGCTGTGGGCTGCTGCAGCATGGACAACAGTTGCTCCAGCTCGGCGGCGGTCAGGGGGCGGGTGTGGGCGCCGGCGAAAGCAGCCGACGAGGGGGCCGACGCTGCGGCAAAGGAGACAAGGGAGGTCACGGGCAGAACAAGGGTCAGTATTCGATCAACGTGCGCACATGTGCCGCGACGCTTCGCGCCAGGGCGCTGAGGTTGTAGCCGCCCTCCAGGCAGGAGACGATGCGGCCCTTGGCGTGCACACGGGCGATGTCCATGACGCGCTGGGTGATCCAGGCGTAGTCGGCCTCGACCAGGCCCAGGCCGCCCATGTCGTCTTCGCGGTGGGCGTCGAAGCCGGCGGAGATGAAGATCATCTCGGGCTTGAAGTCTTCCAGTCGGTAGAGCCAGTAGCTCTCGATGACGTCTCGGACCACCTTGCCGTCGCTGCGCGCGGGCACCGGCACGTTGACCATGTTGCCGGCGCGGCTCTCGGCGCCGCTGAACGGGTAGAACGGGTGCTGGAACAGCCCGACCATCAGCACCCGGTCGTCGTTGGCCAGGATGTCTTCGGTGCCGTTGCCATGGTGAACGTCAAAGTCGACCACGGCCACGCGCTGCAGGCCGCGCACATCCAAGGCATGGCGGGCCGCCACGGCCACGTTGTTGAAGAAGCAAAAGCCCATGGTGTGGTCGTGCGTCGCGTGGTGCCCGGGTGGGCGCACGGCGCAAAACGCATTGGCCAGCTTGCCGTCGATGACCGCATCCGTCGCGGCCACCGCCGCCCCCGCGGCACGCCAGGCCGCCGATCGGGTTCCC
>NZ_DCXA01000047.1:0-5356 GCF_002328915.1 Aquabacterium sp. UBA2148 | reverse complement strand
GGCGCCCGCGCCACAGCCGCCTCTCCCTTGAGCCCTTGTCCCCAGGGAAAAGCCAAGGCATCCACCTGGCCTGCGCTTTGCAATGACGTGAGAAACATCACAGATTTCAGTCGCCAACCAGGGGGAGTCGGATGGACGCGCAGTCGCCTTCACGGGAAGTCGTCGCAGTGGCCGAGGTCATCCGTCGCCACTTGCTGCGACACCCGCAGGCCTCTGACACGGCCGAGGGCATCCAGCGATGGTGGGTCCTGCCCTTGTTGGGCGAGGTGTCGTTGCAAGTGGTGGAGCAGGCGCTGACAACGCTCGAAGCCGAGGGCTTCCTCCACAGGCTGCAACAAGCCTGGGCACCCACCGCCTACCTGGCTGCCCGTCCTTTGGAGCCAGGTCCACGTCCGACCGATCACTGACACACACCACATGGCCAATCACCTCGCCATCGCCGCCGTCGCCAAAACCATCCTGAAGATGGTGGAGGACCACTGCCCCCGCGAGGAGTTCGCCGCCACACCCACTTTCACCTTGTATGGCGGACACGACTTCAGCAACCCGCAAGTCACCGAGGGATTTTCGCTGCTGGTCTGGCGCATCCAACCCAGCGCAGCACTGCGACGCTCTCAGCCCTTGCGAGAGGTAGATGGTCGCAAGCGCATGCCCAGCCTGGCCGTGGACCTGTCGATCCTGGTGACAGCTTGGGCGGCCGAGCCAGAGCGCCAACTGCGCCTGACCGGATGGCTGATGCGCTTCCTGGAAGACAACGCCACGGTGCCGGCGGCCCTGCTCAACCAGGCCTTGACCCAGCGCAGCGTGCCCGCCTTCAAGCCCGACGAGGCCATCGAGCTGTTGCTGGAGCCGATGAGCCTGCCGGATCACCTCGGCCTGTGGGACAAGTTCCGCAACCGCTGGATGACCTCGGTGAACTACAGCGTGCGAATGCTGCAACTGGAGTCCAACCGCTTTGTGGACGAGGGCCCGCTGGTCGTCAGCCGCGAGTTCGGCGTGGGTCAGATCACGTCAGAGGGCCAGCCATGACACGTGTGCTCAGCCCTGGCGCCGATCGCATCGTGCGCCCCGCCTTGCTGGGGGTGCTGTTTCACGATGCCGTGGACGGCAAGCCTGTTCACGGCGATGACCTGTGGGTCGAGGCCATCGATGCCTGGCGACCCGATCAGCCCAGGCGTTTGAGCCCGAGTCGCAGTGGCGTGTACGGCCTGCACAGCTTGCGGGGCGTGCACACACTGCTCGATGGCCCGACAAGCCCATCCGACCTGGTTGACTCGCCACCGCCGACCGGCAGGCTGAGCCTGCGCGTGCGAGACCGCTCCGGTCGGTATGTCGACGCCTTCCTGCGCCCCACCTGGCCGGCACCGGACATCTTGAGGGTGCCGCTCTACAGCGCCATCACCCGTCCGGTGCCACAGGCGCTGGCCAGCCTGAAGGTGGACCTGCGCCGGCGCAGTGACACCACCCTGCCCGCTTGCTGGGCCTGGCTGACCTTGCGCCTGGGCAGCAACGTGCTGGCCGAAGGCTTGGCCGACGCGCAAGGCCGCGCGCAGCTGGTCTTCCCCCTGCCCAAACCACGAGAGGGCCTGCCGCACGGCTCGCCCGCAACCGCCGAGGCCCTGCTCGACTGGACCGTGACCCTGCACGCGCGGTGGCACCCCGAACGCCAGCCCCAAACGCTGGTCGACTGGACCGATCTGCCAGCGCAGCCCGAGATCCCTTTGCTGCAAGCCGTGGGCCCTGATGTCCCGCTGGCCCCCTTGTCCCTCCAGGCGGGCGTGCCCTTGGAGGCCCACCGTTACCCGTCATCTTTCGTGTTCGTCGCGGACTGACTCCGCAGGAGATCCCCATGCCCGAGTACCTCGCCCCAGGCGTCTTCGTCGAAGAAACCTCGTTCCGCGCCAAGACCATCGAGGGGGTGTCGACCACCACCACCGGTTTCATCGGCGCTGCCGCGTTCGGCCCGGTTGCCCTGGAGCCCGACCTCGTCACCAGCCTGTCGGCCTACGAACGCCTGTACGACCCGTTCAGGGCGGGCTCGCCGCTGGTCTTCGACGGCAATGCGGAAGCGCCGAACCACCTTTGGCACGGTGTGCGTGCCTTCTTCACCGAGGGCGGCAGGCGCCTGTACATCTCGCGCGTGTTCAAGCCCCTGGTGGGCGACTACATCCCCATCGGCGACGAGGACGACCTCACGCCGCCCGCACTGGCCGATGCCTACGACGATGGTCATGCCCGGGTGGACATCGCCTCGACAGGCGGCGTGCGGGTGCGGGCCCGCCACCCAGGTGCTGCCGCCAACCTGCGCGTGCGCTTCACGCTCAAGGGCAGCGCCAACGTGCTGACCAGCACGATCGATCCGATCAGCGGCGACCCGGTCAACACGCTGCGCTCGGTCAAGGACCTGGACCTGGTCTGGGTGCGCGATCGAACCAGCTCACCGGCAGGCCGCGAGACCGGCACCTTCTGCATCGTTCACTGGGACGAGCCGCGCGCCACCTGGGTCTTCGAGCCCATGCAGGTCACCTCACCGGTCGAAGACACCGACTGGTTCGACGTCAGCGCCCTGACCGTCGACCAAACACCCGACGCCGGTGACTCTGTGCGGGTGGTCACGCTGAGCGTGTCGCTGCTGACCCGCGACGGCACGCGCGAGCTGGCCACCTGGAGCGGCCTCCCCCTGGACCCGGCCCACCGCGAGGGTGTGGCGCTGGACTCGGTGTTCGCCAAGTTCGCCAACACCCCGTCCTCGGCCGAGGATGCCCGTGCCCTGCCACTCGTCATCGCACGCGACCCGCTGGCCGTGGTCAGCGCCTTCGATGTGTTGCGTGACCTCTTCGGCGATGACCCGACCGACCTGCTGGTGCCCACCACCGAAGACACGCGCCGCCAGATCACCCCCGCTGACAAGCTCACGCTGGGCGTGTGGGTGGACTTCCAGCTCACCGGCGGCAACGATGGACAACGCCCTGGCGCCGCCGAGTACGAGGGCAAGGCCGATCAGAACGAAGGCCACTCATTGGGCCTCAAGCAGTTCGAGGACATCGAGGACATCTCGATGGTCGCTGCGCCTGGCAGCACCTGGGACTACGCCAACTTCCGCGAAGAAGCCAATGGCGTCATCGCACAACTGATCGCCCACGCCGAGCGCATGCGCTATCGCGTGGCCCTGCTCGACAGCGGCGACAAGCTGCCCGTGGCAGAGGTGCGAGGCATGCGCGCCAAGCTCGACAGCAAGCACGCCGCGCTCTACTACCCCTGGGTGACCGTGCTCGACCCGATCACGCGCCGCGAGATCAACCTGCCGCCATCCGGTTTTGTGGCGGGCATCTGCGCGCGCAACGACATCGAGCGAGGCGTGCACAAGGCGCCGGCCAACGAGGTGGTGAAACTGGCACAAAGCTTCGAAACCCTGCTCAACAAGGGGCAGCAAGAGGTGCTCAACCCCGAAGGCATCAACTGCTTCCGCTACTTCGAAGGCCGCGGCATGCGCCTGTGGGGCGCCCGCACCATCAGCTCCGACCCCGAATGGAAGTACCTCAACGTGCGGCGCTACTTCGCCTACCTCGAGCGCTCCATCGACAAGGGCACGCAATGGGCCGTCTTCGAGCCCAATGGCGAACAGCTCTGGGCCAACGTGCGCCGCACCATCGAAGACTTCCTGCTCAACGAATGGCAGTCCGGCGCCTTGCTGGGCGACAAGCCGGACAAGGCCTTCTTCGTGCGCTGCGACCGCAGCACCATGAGCCAGAACGACCTGGACAACGGTCGGCTCGTCTGCCTGGTGGGCGTGGCACCGCTCAAGCCTGCCGAGTTCGTGATCTTCCGCATCGGCCAGTGGACCGGCGACCGCCGAGCCTGAGCCCGCCCGTGACCTCACACCCGAATCCCTGAAGGAGAAACAACATGGCAGTGCTGCGCGACCGCCCCTACGTCCAGTTCAACTTCCTGGTCGACCTGGGAACCGGCAACACCGAAGGCCCCGAAGCCGGCTTCCAGGAAGTCAGTGGCATCGGCATGGAAGTCACCGTGTCCGAGTACCGCAACGGCAACGAGAAAGAAAACAGCGTGCGCAAGATCACGGGCCTGAACAAGGCATCCGACGTGACCCTCAAGCGCGGCGTGATCGGCTCGCTGAACCTCTACCAGTGGCTCGACCAGATCCGCAACGGTGACCAGAAGGCCTTGCGCACGGTCACCATCCAGCTGCAAAGCGAGGACCACACCACGGTCGTGCAAACCTGGAAGCTCATCCGCGCCCGGGTCATCAAGCACACCTCAGGCCCTTTCAACGCCAAGGGCACCGACGTGGCCATGGAAGAGCTGGTGCTGGCCTACGAGCGGCTGGAGATGGAGTGATCGGTTCACGAGACTGAGCCACGAAGACCATGAGCAGCACCTTGTCACGCCCCCTGCC
Organism: Aquabacterium sp. UBA2148; assembly: GCF_002328915.1. Classification (NCBI taxonomy): domain Bacteria; kingdom Pseudomonadati; phylum Pseudomonadota; class Betaproteobacteria; order Burkholderiales; family Sphaerotilaceae; genus Aquabacterium; species Aquabacterium sp. UBA2148. Next base: position 939 of record NZ_DCXA01000047.1, on the reverse strand, counting down.
CGGCCTGCGCTTCGACGTGCCCGCCCCAGCGCTGGACGAGGCCCTGCCGCGCATGGACATTGCCTGCTTCGTGGGCTTCGCCCAACGGGGGCCCGTGGGCGTGCCGGTGGCGGTGGAAAGCACCCTCGAGTTTGAATCGGTATTTGGCGCTGAACTGGTGCTGGTGGCCGCCACCAGCGAAGCCGAGGAAGACACCCGAGCACTGATGCCGGGCAGCGTGGCGCAGTTCTTCTTGCAAGGCGGTCGCCGCGCCTGGGTGGTGCGCGTGGCCGGCGACGATGCCGTGACCACCCGATTTCCGGTGCAACGCATGCTTCAGGTTCGCCGCGAGTCAGGCTCAGGCGACTGGGTGGCAAAGGCCGCCTGGCTGCGCGCTGGCAGCCCGGGCGCCTGGGCCGATGGCCTGAGCCTGCAGGCGTGGGTCAGTTCACATGCGTTGGCCTTGACACCGCTGGCCCTGAGCGGCGAACAACTGGCGCTGCGCGCAGAGGGTCCGCACGCACTGGGTCTCATGCCTGGTGAAGCGATCCGCGTGCAGCTGGATGTCGATGACTGGGTCCAGGGACGTGTGGTCGAGACAGGCGTGGTGCACATGAACGCGGCTCGACTGCAGCGTGACATCACGCTGGACCGACTCTGCACCGTCAAAGCCGTCATCGGTGAACCCAGCTTGATGCGCATGGTCTGGATGGAGCGCGGCGCACGAGGTCGCGATGAGATCGAACGACCCGTCGCAGCCGAAGGGCAGTGGTCGGCGGGCCGACTGAGGTGGCGATGCCGCCTGCCGGCGCGCGTGGCGCTGGGCGTCGGCGAAGTGGTTCAACTGCACTTTCGCAGAGGTGCTCAAGCTGCCTGGGCCGCGCTGGACGAGGTGCACCTCACCGGTGTGCCCGACGAGCAAGGCCTGGTGACGGCCGAGCTGGCTGCCCGGCCTTGGCC
>NZ_DCXA01000049.1:3856-4035 GCF_002328915.1 Aquabacterium sp. UBA2148 | reverse complement strand
GAGAGGCTTGGGGTTTACCCAACTGGGCCAGCCCCGCCGCGAGCAACAACGAAGCCGCCAGCAACCACAAACGGGTGGCCGGCAAAGTTCCACCCAACCTATCGCCGACGACCACCCCTGGTGCGAGCGCCTCGGAGGATGAGGTCAGGCTCGCCGAGGGCCCTGCGGGCCCGTCGGGG
>NZ_DCXA01000049.1:2912-3804 GCF_002328915.1 Aquabacterium sp. UBA2148 | reverse complement strand
GATCCAGCCCAGCACCCAGTCAACGGTGGCCATCAGGGCCAGGGCCAGCGCAAAGAGCACGATGCCCGCGAAATCGTGGATGAACCCCTGCCCCGCCGCATCGCCAAAGTGGTGGGTGACCAGCACCAGGATCATCACCCTCAGCACGTTGGCCACAAAGGACACCGGCACGGCCATGATCGCCAGCCAGATCGTGCGCCAGCGCGAGGTGTGCCCAGCCAGGTGGCTGTAGAGCAAACCCATGGCCTCGAGGATGAACATCGAGTGCAGGCCTGCGCAGGCCTCGGCCACCAGCAGCTGATACTGCCCCACGGTCAGCACCACGCCGCTGCGCCCGATGGGGTAGCCCACACCCGAGAGGATGCCCGCCGCCAGGGCCGACACCGCCTCCTTCAAAGGCGCGGTCAGCATCAACACCAACGCGAAAGGCAAAGGCATCGCGAACAGGCAGAACAGCCAGGCGAACCAGGTGCGGCGCAAACCCGCCCAGCCCCTGGCCAGCCAGGTCAACAGCATCGCCAACCACCACACCGACAGCAACTCGATGCGGATGAATTCCTGCGAGCGCCCGAAGACGTAGGCCAGCACCCCGAGCCCCCAGGCGAGCCAGAACCAGGCTGGCCAGGACCCCTGCGCGGGGCGATCTTCAGGATGGCGGTGCCGCCACACGAGCCATCCGGCCACCGTGAGCAGCAGCAACTCGTGACCCTGGCTGAAGCCGGACCACACACCAAAGAGGAAGTCCCAAAGCGTGGGGGCAGCCAGGCACAGCCACCCCAGGATCAGGACCGGCAGCCCGGCGCGCCCCAACTGCATGGCACAAGCCCTCAGGGCTGAGAGGCGGACGAAGCGGCTTCGGAGGCCCCTGAAGCGGCCGCCCCAGCGCTCGCGG
>NZ_DCXA01000049.1:0-2895 GCF_002328915.1 Aquabacterium sp. UBA2148 | reverse complement strand
GGCGGCCGACGTGGCTCGCCGCTCGATCTTCGCCTCATCGCGCAGCTTCTTCATGCCTTCCTGGATGGCTTGCTGGCGCGCCTGGCGCACCAACGCAGCCTGGATGGCGGGTTTGGCCTGGGCCAGCAGCATTTGAGCTTCTTCAGCGGCGATCAGCGTCCAGACCACGACCGCGTCACCGCGGGTGGAGGCCAGAGAGCGCCCCACAGGCAACTGCGCCAGCTTGGGCAACCAGTCCATGGGCACGTTCTCTGCGGCCACGGTGACCCGCTGAGAGGCCTTTCGCAAGCCCTTGGCCGTCAAGTGCAGGTTCAGCGCTTCCAGGTTGGCCAGGGCCGGCAACTCGCGCACGAGTGCATCGGCTTCGCTCGCCGAGCCTGGCCTGACCACGGTTTCTTCCAGCTGATACACCTTGCGCTGAGCAAACAGCTCAGGGTGCTCGTCGTAGTAGTTGTTGATCGCCGCCGTGTCAGGCAGGCGGGCCTTTTCAGCAAGCTGATCCTGGAACGCCCGAGCCAACACCTCGCGCTGCGCCAGCGCCAGCGACTGGATCACCTGCGGCTGCTTGTCGAGGCCAGCTTTGGCAGCGGCCTGGGCCGCCAGTTCCTGCTCGATCAACACGTCGAGGGCGCGGTCGGCCGCCTTCTCGCCCCATTGCGCCGCGACCCCAGGCTGGGCTCGCAGCAAGGCCTGAACCTGGTGAACGGAAATCTCGCCTTGGTTGACCTGTGCCGCGATTTGCGAATCCACCGCACCTCCCGCGCCGCCGCCGCGGTTGCAGCCCGCCAACGTCAGCATCGCCACCAGACTCGCGCCCAGCACCATCCGCCCCTTGCTCCATCGCACCATGTGCTTTCACCTCGTTGCCATGACAGCTTGGCATCTTGTCACATGGTGGATCCGGTTGCTCGGTGTCACGTTGCCAAGAGCCAAAGAAAAACGGGCCCGAAGGCCCGTTTCATCGATCATCAAACCCGAATCAAGCTTGTTGCTTGCGGCGACGCAGCATCAGGCCCACACCAGCCAGGCCCACCAGCGTCATGGCGACGTCGGAAGCTTCAGGAGCGGGAGAAGCCACAGCGGTGGTCGAGATCTGACCGGCGTAAGAAGCCGTGTCCCACGAACCTGCACCCAGGGTCACGTGACCATTGACGGCCAGCGAGTAGGTGCCGGCGGTCAGACCAGAGAACGTGAAGGTGTTGTACTGGGGGACGTACAGGTCGTAGTCCAGCACGGTGACCGGGCTGGCGGTCGTGCCCTTGTAGAGGATCAGGCTGGTGATGTCCACGTCGCGGAAGTCGATGAAGGCGCGGAACGTGCTGGCATCGTTCGTGGTAACGCCCACCGAGCCGTTGCTGGCGATGGAGAAGGTGTAGACGTCGCTGAAGTCCAGCGACTTGTTGAACGTGTTGCCGAAGTTCGTCGGGGTGGACGAGAGTTGGCCGAGGTTCGTGGTGGTGGTGACCTGGGCGAAAGCCGAAGCCGCCAGGACGGTGGAGGCGACGACGCCACCGAGGAACTTGTGCAGACCGTTCATTGTTCTTCTCCCGAAGGAACTGTTGATGGGTGAACGATATCGGGAAATGTTTCCGTTTGCTATCCCCCGTTTGCGTGCCATCGTGCACAGCGACCAACCCGCGTTTACCCTTTATTTCACTTGACGCAAGAATGGCTTGATCGCCAGGGCCATCCGGACGGCTGCCCCCTGATGGCTGGCGGCAAACGTCAAAGCAGCCTCCCGCGAAGCAGGGAGAGCGCCGCCTTGCAAGGCTTGCCACACGCGCCGACACCCCTCGTCAAAATTGGCCACGCGCCAAGCCGCCCCAGCGGCCAACCCCTGCTCTGCCGCCTCGGCAAAGTTGAAGGTCGAGGGGCCCAGAACGAGGGGGCAACCACAGGCCGCTGCTTCGATGAGGTTCTGCCCGCCCAGGGGGGCAAAACTGCCGCCCAGCAGACCGATGTCGGCGCAGGCGTAGTACGCGGGCATCTCTCCCATGCTGTCACCCAGCCAGACATCGGCCGACAAGGCATGGGCATCCGGTACGGCATCGCAGCCAACCGGGCCCCACGCGCTGCGCCTTGACACCCGCCACCCCATCGCTTCGATGGCAGAGGCCACCTCGTCAAACCGCTGAGGGTGACGCGGCACGATCATCAACCTGGGCGCCGAACTCGCCGGCATCTCATCCAGCAGCTTGCGCCAGGCAGGGAGCAGCAACGCCTCTTCGCCCTCACGGGTGCTGGCCGCCAGCACGACCGGCCGCCCCAGGGCATCGCGCCAGGCGCGCCCCCGTGCCAGCAATGCCGCAGGCGGGGTCATGTCGAACTTGACGTTGCCCATCACTTCAACAGGATGGGCCCCCATCTGCCGCAAACGGGCCGCGTCGCCCTCGGTCTGAGCCAGGGTCAGGCTCAGGGCAGAGGCCGCCGGTTTCAACAACGAAGCGAAGCGCTCGCCCTGGCGCAGGCTCTTGTCGCTCAAGCGCGCATTGGCCAGCACCATGGGGATGCCCAGGCGGTGAGCGCCGTGCATCAGGTTCGGCCAGACCTCGGTTTCCATCAACACGCCAACGTCGGGTTGGAAATGCGCCAGGAAGCGCCGCACCGCACCAGGGGTGTCGAAAGGCAGCCACGCCTGGGCATCGCCGGGCGCCATCAACGGCTGCCCAGCATCGCGACCGGTGGCCGTGGTGTGGGTCAGCAGCAAGCGCATGCCGGGCAAGCTGGCTCGCAGAGCCTGGATGAGCGGCGTGGCAGCCCGGGTCTCACCCAGGGAGACCGCATGCAACCAGACCACAGGGGCCTGACCGCTGCGAGTCCACGCCGGGCCGCTGTGCCAGCCCAGGCGCTGCGGCCACCAGCGCCGGTAGCCCGGCTCTTGCAGCCCGCGCGACC
>NZ_DCXA01000325.1:6617-7892 GCF_002328915.1 Aquabacterium sp. UBA2148 | reverse complement strand
CCGGCGGGTCGAAGCGCAGGGTGTTGGCCGCCTGGGCCAGCTCGGCGCGTGGGCTGCGGCGACCGGCCAGCTCGAAGGCTTCGAACTTGAAGGGCACGGTCACGTTGCAGCCTTGGGCGCCAGCGGCAGCGAAGGCTTTCACCTCGGCGGCGAAGGCATCGAGCGGACAGAGCAGTCGGCCGTAGTCCACGGCTTGGCCGGTTTGTTGCGCGAAGAGGCTGTGGATGTGCGGCGAGCGGCTGTGGGCCACGGGGTTGCCGGCGACGGCGTAGCGGTCGGGGGCGGTCATGTGCGCGTCAGGTCAGGGCTGTGGAGCGGGTTGGGCCGAGCCGGGGTTCGCGGCCTGGGTGGTGGCCTCGAAGCCCGCTTCGCGCGTGAAGCGAAAGCGCGAGGTGATGAGGATGAGGTCGTGGCCCGCGCTGACCTCGGGTGGCACGGGCTCGAACTGCCCCATGCGCAGCACGATGGCACGCGCTCGTTTGTCGAGCACGGGCTTGCCGGAGCCCTGCACCACGATGGCATCGACCACCTTGCCGGAGCGGTTGATCCAGACCTCCATGATCAGCTCACCGTACAGCTTCTGACCGTTGTTGCTGGGGAATTGCTCGGTGCCTGCGCGTTCGACCCGGGTGCGAAAGGCGCTGTAGTACAGCGCGTCGGCCGACCTCAGCGTGGCAGGGCTGAGGTAGCGCTTCTTGGGCCGGGCGTTTTCTTCCTGGATGCGCTTTTCCAGCTCGGCCAGCAGCTTGGTGAGCTGGCGGCGCTTTTCTTCTTCGGCGCGCGCCAGCTCGGTTTGCGAGGGGTTGCGCGGCTGGGGCGGCGGCAGGGCGGCCAGCTCGTCCCGCATCTGGGCCAGCAGCTGCTGCTGCTCGCGCTGCATCTGGTCGATCATGCGCGCGGTCTGCTCCAGCGACTCGCCGATCTCGTTGGTGGGCGAGGGCGGCAAGGGCGAGGTGGCGCGGCGGTTGTCGGTGGCCTCGCCGCCGCCAGCCAGGTTCTGCTGCGCCAGGGCTTGGGCCTTGTCGGGCTTGGCCTCGCTGCCGGCGTTGACCAGGATGACCTCCAGCGGCGTGTCCTGGAAGGCGCGGTTGAAGCCTTCCGGGTCGATGAAGCGAAAGCCGAACAGCGTCGCGTGCACCGCCACGGACACGCCGAGGCAGGCCTGCAGCAGGCTGATGGACTTCAGGGACTTCCAGAGGGCGGTCAGGCGGCTGGGCATCTCGGCTTGGGGCGTTGTGGCGCGTGATTCGGTTGCGCCTGCCGGCGCATGGGTGT
>NZ_DCXA01000325.1:0-6547 GCF_002328915.1 Aquabacterium sp. UBA2148 | reverse complement strand
TGGGTGTCGGGGCCCGGTCAGGCCGCCGCGCCCCCTGTACTGCCCTGTGGTGCGCTGGCGGCTTCGCCCGGTTCCGCATCGGCCAGGTCGATGGCCAGCGTCAGCGGTCCCGCATTGTCCAGCACCTCGGTGTCGTCCTCGTCTCCGGCATCACCCTGGGGTGCTTCGCCTGTCTCGGCCTCGTCCAGGCGTGCGACGACGCTGGCGTGCACGTCCAGGGTCAGCAGGTCAACGCCCGTGATGCGCACGCGCACCTTGGCGTGGCGGGGCAGCGAGTCGGCGCCGATGGCCTTGAAGACCAGGGGCAGGGTGTCGGCGCGCACCAGGCCGTTGACCATGACGGCGGCGTCCAGCTCGGTGATGCCGGCCTGACCCAGGTGCTTGATCGTCCAGTAGCGCTCCATGCTCGACTGGAAGCCGTTGTAGGCGCTGTAGGCGCCATCGAAGTTCGAGATGACGGCGAACAGCTCGGCGTCTTTCGGCTTGAAGGGCGCGACCAGGGCGGCGGTGCGGCCGTTCTTGGCGCAGGCGATGATTTGCCACTGGTTGACCAGGTCGACGTAGCGGCGCAGCGGCGAGGTGGCCCAGGTGTACTGCGCCACGCCCATGCCGGCGTGCGGCAGCGCCTTGGTGCCCATGCGCACCTTGATGCCGGGCGCCAGGCTCGCCTGGCTGCGGTAGATGCCGGGCACGCCGAGTTCGGCCAGCCAGCCGCCCCAGGTGCTGTTGGCCAGGATCATGGCTTCGGCCACGATCAGGTCGAGCGCGGAGCCGCGTGCGCGGGTGCCGATGATCACCTGTTCGTCGCCCTGCGGCTCGATGCCGTCGCTCATCGTGTTCTCGCCATTGGCGCTGATGAGTTTGAAGCTGTAGTCCGGGCGGTTGAAGTTCTCGGGTTTGCCGCGCACGACCTCGCGCTGGGCCTTGAGGTGCTTGGCCAGGCGGAAGGCGAAGGCCAGCTCGGGCGCGAAGGCGTAGTCGGCCGGGGCCTCGCCGCTGAGCGTGGCGTCGGTGATGACGCCGTCGAGCTGGTCGTGGCGCAGGTTGGCGGCAATCGGCACGCGCTCGAGCTTGGTTTCGCTGCCGGTGACGGCGAGCGTGGCTTCGTCGAACGTCACGTACAGCGAGACGGCGGGGCAATCACGCCCTTCGATCAGCGTGTAGGCCTGCACCACGCTGTCGGGCAGCATGGTGATCTTGTGGCCGGGCATGTAGACGGTGGACATGCGCGCACGGCCGAGCTGGTCGACCGGCGCGCCAGGGGCGATGGCCAGGCCGGGCGCGGCGATGTGGATGCCGTAGGTCACGGCGCCGGTGCCCAGGCCCTGCACCGACAGCGCGTCGTCGATCTCGGTGGTCATCGAGTCGTCGATGGAGAAGGCCTTGACCGAAGCCAGGGGCAGCTCGTCCTTGACCGGCGGCGCATCCAGAGCCGGGAAGCCGGTGCCTTTGGGGAAGTGCTCGAACAGGAAGCGCTTGAAATGGAACTGGTAGGGGCTGTCGATGGCGCCGGCGTCCTTGAGCAGGTCGAGCGGGGCGCGCTGCGTGGCCTTGGCGGCTTCGACCACGGCCTTGTAGGCCGGGCCGTTCTTGTCGGGCTTGAAGAGGATCTTGTAGAGCTCTTCCTTGATGGCGGCGGGGCAGGTGCCGGCGGCCAGCTCCCGGGCCCATTGCTCGATCTGCAGGGCTTGCTGCTTTTTGCGCTCGATGGCGACCAGGGCCTGCTTGAGGATGTCTTCGGGCGCCTTCTTGAAGCGGCCCTTGCCTCGGCGGTGGAAATAGTGCGGCGCCTCGAACAGGCGCATCAGCATGGCGGCCTGCTGAATGGCGTCGGCCGATTCGCTGAAGTACTCCCGCGCCAGCTCGTCGAAACCGAAGTCTTCGGCCGGGGCGACTTCCCAGATCAGGTCCAGGTCGATGTCTGTCGACTGGGCGGCGGCCTGGGCCAGCAGCTCGGCCGGGGCCGGCTTGGCGAATTTCAGCAGCACGTTGGCGGCCTTGGCCTTCACGCGTTTGCCGGAGTCGAGCTCGATCTGCATCGAGGCGTCGGCTTCGGACATCACGCGGCCTGCCAGGAATTTGCCGGCGTCGTCGAACAGGGCGTACATGGGGGATCGGGGTCTGGAGCGTTTTCGGTGCGCGATTGTCCCACTTCGGGGCTGGGCGCCCGAGCCCGGCTGGCAGGCCCCGGTTGCAGGTGCCGTGCGCATGGTGAAAAACCCTCACAGCGCGATGCACTTTGGACGGGTTGGGGGTGCCCAAAAGACCATGGTCGTGTGAGAATTAAGTCACAGATGCGGTGGTAAGCAATTTGTGGCCTTTGACAAGGCTCGTTTGCCCCCAGACGACGCATCGCGTCCCACTTTGGAGGTCTTCACCATGAAATTTGTTTTTGTTGCCGCAGCCCTGGCTGCTGCCGTGTCTTCTTCCGCCGCGTTCGCGACTCAGCAACTGGATCCGAATGTGGTCGCGGCTCAGGGCAACCTGCCGGTGGTCTCGCCGGTGCCCGAGGCCGACACCTGGGCCATGCTGGTCGCCGGCGTTGCCGTGGTGGGTGGCGTGCTGCTGCGCCGTCGCAACAAGAAGTGATGTGCGGCGGGCTTGCCCCCGCCCGAGGCGAGTGCCTCCGCATCGAAGCAAACGGGCCCGAGTGGCCCGTTTTTTTTGGCTTGATTTCAGGGGAACAGCCAGCGCATGAGCAGGGGCAGGTGCTCGTCGAAATCGCTGACGGCGTGGTCGCTGCCATCGAGCAGGTGGATGCGCGCACCCTGGTAATGGCTGACCATTTCTCGCCAATCCAGGACCTCGTCGCCCTCGGCGATCAGGGCCCAGCAGCGCTCCGGGTGGTCGATGGGGTAGGGATCGAGCGCGCGGAACTGCTCGATGAATTCTTCGCGGAAGAAGAACCGGGCTTCGGGGTCGTGGAAAGAAGACTGCTCGCCGATGTGGCGGGCGAGGTCACGCGCGGGCTGCACCGCCGGGTTGATGACGGCGAAGCGGCAGCCGCGCTCACGGGAGAGAGCCGTGGCGTAGAAGCCCCCCAGGGAAGAGCCAATGACGACCGTCGACTCGCTTGGCCAGTGCTGGGTCAGCTCGCGCAGTTCGGCCATGGTCTGCTGCGGCGATGGAGGCAGCTGTGGGCAGCACCAGACCAGTTGCTGCCCGCTCGCCTGCAGCGCCTGCACGGCACGGGCCAGGCGCTGCGCCTTGAAGGACTTGGGTGAGGAGCGAAAGCCGTGCAGGTAGAGCAGGTGGGTGGGGGCGGGCATGGCCCGATTGGACCTGCGGCCCGCCCCCCGGTCAAGCTCACTCGCCGGCCACGAAGGCGTCGCGCGCCTGCTTGCCCAGGAAGGGGTGGTCGGTGAAGAAGCCGTCCATGCCCAGGCTGAGGAAGGCCTTGACCTGGCCGGCCATGTCGCCCAGGTCGGCGGGGTTGGCGCTGCTGTCGAACTCGTTGGGCAGGAAGATGTTTTCAGCGCGGAAGGTCCAGCCGTGTACGATCAGGCCGGCGGCGTGGGCGTCCTGCACCAGCGAGGTGGGGGTGCCCAGGCGACCCGACACCAAGGGGATCATCAGGTTGGTGTTGGCGCCGATGCCGCTGGCGTAGCGGGCGATCTCCTTGAGGCCCTCGGGCTTGGCCAGGTCGGCGTAGCTGCGCGCGTCGCCCTTGATGACGAAGTCGTAGGGCTTGCCGGAGGCGCTGAGCAGCTGGACCAGGGGCACGCGGGTCATCTTGGCCAGGTCCTGCAGGTTGCTGACCTCGAAGGACTGGATGAACACAGGCGAGGTCTTGAAGCGATAGCCGTGTTTGTGCAGCGTGCGCACCAGCGGCTCTTCCAGCGACAGGCCGATGCCGTCGAAGTAGGTGGGGTGCTTGGTCTCGGGGTAGACGCCGATGGGCTTGACCTTCAGCGCGGCCTTCCAGCCGCCCTTGGCCAGCGCCTGCTGATGGCGACGCTCGTTGGCTTGGGCGACCAGTTGCAGCACTTCTTCGAAGGTGGGCACCTCGAGCATGTTGTCGAAGCGGGTGTTCGCGGTGCGCAGCTGGGGCAGGCGCTCGCGGGCGCGCAGGGTTTTGAGCTCGGCCAGGGTGAAGTCTTCGGTGAACCAGCCGGTGATGCTCACGCCGTCGATCAGCTTGGTGGTCTTGCGGTCGGCGAACTCGGGGCGATCGGCCACGTCGGTGGTGGCTTCCTTGATGGCGCCCGAGGCATCGACGATGGCGATGGCATTTTCATGGCGGGCGACCAGCACGCCGTCCTTGGTGCTCACCAGGTCGGGCTCGACGTAGTCGGCGCCTTGTTCGATGGCCAGCCAGTAGGCGGCCAGCGTGTGCTCTGGCACGTAGCCGGAGGCGCCGCGGTGGGCGATCAGCAGGGGCTTGGTGGCAGCAATCTGGTGGGCAACGTGGTGAGCCGACTCGGTGGCGGTGGCGGCGGTGTGGGTGCTCAGGGCCACGATGGCCAGCGCGAAGGCGCTCAGGGTGCGGACGAACATCTCTGGGGACTCCTTGGGGTGTTGGGCAGGCCGGGCGCGGGGCCTCGGTCTGCTCAGCAGGCTAGGTGGGCCGTGTGTCCCTCGCATGAAGGGGGCATGGTCGGGGCGGCTGTCACAAAGCTGTCAGGGATGGGCCAATAGGATCACGCCTGTCGCGTTGACCGGGCCCACTCCAGGCCTCGGGCCAGCGCAGGAAGGATTGTCCCGATGATCACGCGTCAAGCGCCCCGCTGTGGGGTGCAGGCTGAACTCGTCCCTGTTGTTTCGGTTGCCGGTCGGTCGGTGACGGGTTCGGTTGCACGCGTGGCTCATGCGAGGGGGCATGCGAGTCGTCACTTGGGTTTCACGCTGCTCGAGCTGCTGGTGGTGCTGGTCATCATTGGCCTGCTGGCAGGTTATGTGGGGCCGCAGTTCTTCAAGCAGATCGGCAAGTCCGAGAGCAAGACGGCCACGGCGCAGGTCGATGCCTTGAGCAAGGCCCTGGACCAGTACCGCCTGGACACCGGCCGCTACCCGAGCACCGAACAAGGTCTGGGCGCGCTGTGGGTGCAGCCCGCTGGCGAGACGCGCTGGTGGGGGCCCTATTTGCGCAAGGCGCCGCCCAAGGACCCGTGGGGCCGCGACTACGGCTACCGCGCACCCGGCGAGCATGGCGAGTACGACCTGTTCACGCTGGGCAAGGATGGCCGCGAAGGCGGTGGTGGCGAAGACCAGGACATCACCAGTTGGTGAGTGCAGGCCTGCCGATGAACCGCCCCACCCAAACTGCGCACGCTCAGCGTGGCGCGACGAAGCAGCCCTGGTGGCAACAGTCATTGGCTCGGCGCCAGGGGGCCTTCCCGCGCCGCCTGTTCTGCCAGGAGCTGGCCGTGCTGCTGGACGCCGGCATCCCGCTGTTCGAGGCCATCGCCACGTTGCGCGAGAAGGAGTCGTCGCCCGATGTGGCGCGGGTGCTGTCGCGGCTGAACATGGCGCTCTCCGAAGGTCGTCCTTTGGCGCAGGCCATGCGCGAGCAGCCCGATGCCTTCAGCACGCTGTTGATCGCATCCATCGAAGCCAGCCAGCGCACCGGCCAGACGCCGCAGGCGCTGCGCCAGCACGCCGCTTACCTGGCCTGGGTGACGGGTTTGCGCGACAAGCTGGTGGGCGCGGCCATCTATCCGCTCATCCTGATCTCGGCCAGCTTGTTGGTGATGGCCTTCCTGACCGTTTTCGTGGTGCCGCGCTTTGCCGAAATCTACGAGGGCATGGGTGGCGAACTGCCGGTGCTCTCGGGCTTGCTGCTCAAGCTGGGCACGGCGGTGGGGGCGCATCCGTGGTGGTTCGTCATGGTGCTGGTGGGCCTGGTGCTGATGGCGCTGGCGGCCTGGCGTTCGCCTTCGGTGCGCGCTGCAGCGGCCGATCGGCTCTGGCGCACGCCGGTGATCGGGCCGCGCCTGCGTTTGATCGAGCTGGCCTCGCTGTACCGCACGCTGGGTTTGCTGCTGCAGGCCGGGGTGGCCGTGGTGCCGGCGCTGCAGGCCACGCTGGAGCTGGTGGGCCCGTCGCTGCGGCCCTCGTTGGTGAGCGCGCGGCGCAAGGTGCAGGAGGGCACGCGCCTGTCGGATGCGCTGCAAGCCAACGGCCTGTGCACGCCGGTGTCGCTGCGCATGATCCGCGTGGGCGAGCAGACCGGCGAACTCGGCCCGATGCTCGAGCGCGCGGCCACGTTTTACGACGAAGAGCTGGCCCGCTTCACCGAATGGGTGGGCAAGGTCATCAGCCCCGCGCTGATGTTGATCATGGGCGTGCTGATCGGCGGCATCGTGGTGCTGATGTACCTGCCGATCTTCCAGGTGGCGGAGCAGATCCAGTGAACGCCCAACTCCTGCCTGTGCAAGGCGCATCGACGGACTCGCCTCCGCCCGTCCATGCGGCGGATGGACCGGTCGCCCAGTTGATGGCCGAGGCGGCAGCCGACGCCATGCTGGCTTGGCAACCCGATTGGCGGGCTTGGCCGCTCAACCGCGCCCTGCGCCTGAAGGCGGTGGTGGTGCGGGACGAGGCGGGT
>NZ_DCXA01000324.1:2888-9954 GCF_002328915.1 Aquabacterium sp. UBA2148 | reverse complement strand
CACAGGAGTGGTGGTCGTGCTGCCGCTCGTCGGGGTGGTGGTCCCGGTGGTGGGCGTGGTCGTGGTGGTGGTCGTTGTGGGGGCTGTGGTGCCTGTCGAGGCCGTCTTGCGGCGCAGGCGTTCTGCCTCGGCGTCGGCCTCGGCTTGAGTCATGCCCTGAGCCGTGGTGTTCTCGGTGCTCGGGTTGTCACCGCCGCCACCGCCGCCGCCACAAGCGGTCAGCACGACAACGGATGCCATCGAAGCCAGGAGGGCGGCGCGAGACAGGTGAGACGGTTGGTTGGGCATGAAGGACTCTCGAATGAAGTGCGTTGCTGAGTGCCGGGGCGGATTTGGAACCGCTAGGCCCCTTGCGATGAGCTGACCGGGATTTCGGTTGCCAGTGAGGTCATTCTCAAAGTTGCGGCAAGCACTGGGGTGTGAGTCTGTCACAGATAGGAAGTAACGGACCGTAAGAATTGCTTTGGATTTTCGAGGGGGCCATTCACGCAAAAGCCCCTTGAAGGCGGGGCTAGCGGGTCAGTGAGCGACACACGTGCAATGTTTCTCGAGCGACATCGTCCCAGGTCCGTGACATGTTTCTGGAAATCGCGGGGCGATCCCACGCCTTTTCCAGGGTTTGGTCCAGGGCCTTGGTCAGGGCATTTGTATCTCGCGCAGGAATCAGGCAGCCGTTGTCGGTTGTGACGATTTCGGGGATCCCGCCAACGCGGGTCGCGACAACAGGACAGCCGCACGCCAGGGCCTCCACCAGCACATTGGGGTAGCCCTCGCTCCAGCTGGGCAAGGTCAGGACGTCGGCCGCATTGATGTATTGGGCCACTGTCTGGGGCAGCTGCCCCCCGGCCAGGATGATCCTGTCTTGCTGCCCCTGGGCGGCGATGAGTCCCTTCAAGGTTTCAAGGTAGGGGCCATCGCCGATCAGGATGGTGCGCAAGTCAGGATGCTTTTGACGCAATTTCGTGGCGCTTGCCACCAGTTCGCCCAAGCCCTTGGCTTCAATCAATCGGCCGACATAAATCACGACGGGCGCATCGGGGGGCAGGCCGAGCGCTTCGCGGCAGCTGTTTCGGTCCTGCGGGTGAAAAACCGCGGTGTTGATGCCATTGACCACGGTGGCGCATCGCTCGGGTGAGACGCCGAAGGTCTGGATGGCGTGCTGCGTCATGGCCTGGCTGACGAGGACGATCCTGTCGGCGGCTTGCAGCGTTCTGCGGGTGAGCCAGGCGTTGATGCCATGGCGGTCGTTGATGTCGGTGCCCAACGCGCCGATGACCACGGGTTTGCCGAGTTTCCGACCCACGTATTCGGCGCCGGCGCCTTCGGGGTATGTCCAATATCCGATCAGGATGTCAGGGGAGTATTGAGCGACCCTTTTCAGCAAGGACATCCCTGACACCCATCCATTTGTCACCCGAGAAATCAGGGGCAGGGCAGGGTAGGTCACGGTTTCGATGTCGATGCCCGGCAGCGAATATGCGTCCGCCATGACAACCGATTTGTGTCGGCTGGGTTGCAGCCAACTGGCTTGGGGATACTGGGCCTGCGTCAGGAAAACCCGGACGTCTGCCTGCCTGGCCAGGGCCCGGGTGGTCTCATAGATGAAACGCCCGCGGGTCATGTCCTCGGGCACGGGCAGGATGGGGGTGATGACGGCGATGCGGGTCATGCGGTCGGGCGTTGGTTCTGCACGATGCGCTGGCGCAGGGGTTCCTCGAACCAGCGGAAGGACAGGTGGGCGACGATGGCCACAGCCACCATCGACACGGCAATGGCCACGTCGGTGTGCAGCCCGAGTCGCGTCAGGATGTTTCGAACGGGGTGCAACACCATGGGGTGGAAAAGGTAGATGCCGTAGGAAATGCGGCCGATCCAGGCCAGCCCTTCGGCATTGAGCAACCTGGATGTGCGCGTGCCTGGCTGGTTGGCTGCCAGGATGACGAGTGGCAAGGCCAGGGTCACCAGCAGGGATTCGATGGAAAAACCAACCGCGTATTTCAGGACATTGCTGCCTCGAAACACGTTGAAGCTCAGGATCACGAGGCCCAGGCTTGCCAGAAGGACCCAGTGCCGGGCCGGCACGCGAGCAAACCCTTGGCGAACCCGCTCCGAGGCAACGGCGCAGGCCAGCAGGCCACCGATCGCCAGCTGATCCCCCCGGGTTTCCAGGGCGCGGTACAGGTATTCATCGGAGGCCCCTGCGGCGACCCAGGCGAGTCGGCAGCCAATGAGCGCCAGGGTCAGGGCGAGCACGCCGCGCCAGGTCACCTTGATGTACCGGTGGATCAGCAGCAGGCCCAAGGGCCAGAGCATGTAGAACTGTTCCTCGACCGCCAGCGACCAGCAATGCGAGAGGTAGTGCGAAGCAGCCCCCGTGAACGCCTGGTAGTAGTTCACCACGTAGGTGCTGCTGCTCCAGATCGCGCCCCAGGGAACGGGACGGTGTGCCAAGGTCAGCAGCACCAGACCAACCAGCACATAGACGTAGAAGACCGGCAGCAGGCGCGCAGCCCGGCGCAGGTAAAAACGCCCCAGGTCGATGTCGCCACGTAGGCGCAGTTCGGCCAGCAACCCGCGCGTGATGAGGAAGCCGCTGAGCACGAAGAAGAGCATCACCCCGAAGCCGCCGTCGAACAGCGGCAGGCCGAAGGGGCCTGACCAGCCCGAGTGGTCGGCCAGCACCAGGAAGACGGCCAGGGCGCGCAGGGCGTCCAGGCCGGGGATGCGAGGCTGAGACAGCGCCGCTTGCAGCGCGTCGGGGTGGGGGGCGGGGTGGGGTTTGCGCACGGATGGGCCTCACCGGCGCGAGGCCGAGTCGTCGTACAGGCGGTCGTACTGGGTGCACAGCGCGGACAGGGACGCGTGCTCCTGCACCCACTGGCGCGCTTGACGCCCGAGTGATTCGCGCAAGGTGGCGCTCCCCACCAGGTCGAGCAGCGCGGAGCGCAAGGCAGAGGCGTCCTGGACGTCGAAGAGCCTGCCCGTCACGCCCTCCTGGATGACTTCCACGTTGCCTCCGACGCGGCTGGCCAGAGAGGGCAGCCCGGTGGCGCAGGCTTCGAGCAGCGCGATCGAGACGCCCTCGGTGAACGATGGCAGGGCGAAGACATCGAGGCCGGGCAGCAGCCGCGAAACATCGGATCGGATGCCGGCCAGCAGGACGCCGTCTCCCAGTTCGAGCTCGCTGATCAGTTGCTCGATCTGTTTGCGCAGGGGCCCCTCGCCGATCAGCACGAGGCGGGCCTTGGGGTGTGCGGACCGCACGGCCGGCCATTGACGGATCAGGCCAAGGTGGTTCTTGAGTTCGACCAGGCGCCCCACGCAGCCGACGACGACCTCGTCATCGGACAGGCCCAGCGCCTGGCGCGCGGACGCCTTGCGTTCGGGTGTGATGCCGAAGTCTTCGACCGGCACGGCGTTGAGCAGGGTCATGGCCTTGCGTGCAGGCACGTAGCCATCGCGCGTGAACCGCTCGTGCACCTGTTGCCCGACCATGGCCACGCCCTGAGTGCGCAGGATCGACCATTTGAAGAGCCAGCGCAGGCGCCTGTTGCTCAGCCTGGTGCCCATGTCATGACAGGTGACGACTTGGGTGGGTCGTTGCCGCATGCCGATCAGGGCGGCTGCGGCGTAATAGCTGGGCACGAAATTGTGGGCGTGGACGGTGTCGATGTGGTGGTCTCGAACAGCCTGGCGCAATGACTGCAAGACCTGCAGGTCCAGCGTGCCTTGCTTGTTGCCTTCGATCACGGGAACGCCCTCAGCCCGCAGCTCGTCGATGAAGCCACCCGTCTGGTTGATGCTGAACACCGCCACGTGGTGACCCCGGCGCAGTTGGGCCACCGCCAGGTCGCGCACCAGGCGCTCGAGTCCGCCTCTTTCCAGCGAATCGACCACATGCAGGATGCCGCGCCTGCTCGGGGTCACTGGTTGTTGGGTGGAGGTGGTTGCGCTCATCTGGCGGGTGTGCGGGGTGCTTCAGCGGCCCAGCAGGATGTTGTTGACGTTGACCAGCACGTAGAAGAACAGGATGGTGCCGATGGCCCAGAAGAAGGTGCGCGAGCGCCAGGGCAGGGTGGCGGCCAGTGCGATGCCCTGCGGCGTGCCCTGCAGTTGCTTGCACACGGCGTTCCAGATGCCGACGCTGATCACCAGCAGGATGAACAACTGAGGCTCGAACGCGCGTGAAAGGAACATGCTGCAAACGAAGAACCCGATGAAGGACATTTTGGCTCGGGTGGCCCACAGCTGCTCGACGGTGCCTGGCAGCGCGGCATCGGCTGCGCGGCTGAGTTGCGTGAACACCATCAGCACCAGCCCCAGCCAGACCCAATAACCCAGCAGGCCGAGCTCCCCGAAGCAGACCACCAGGGTGTTGTGCGCGGTGTGGGTGTGGTGGTCGCTGAAACGGTGATAGCCGACCCCGGCCACGGGGTGGTAGGTCAGCATGTTCAGGCCTTGGGCCCAGGCTTCGATGCGTCCGCCTGCGGATTCGTCCTTGGAGGAGACGGCCCGTCCACCGGTGAAGTTCAGGGCCATCGCACCCACGAAGATGCCGACGACCAGGCCAGCGGTCAGCACGTTGCCCAGTCGCTTGCGCACCGTCAGGAAAAAGAGCGAGCTCAGGCCCAGCAGGGCGCCCCGGGAGCGCGTCAGGTAGATGGTGTAGAGCAGGAGGCTGACCGTTGGCGCGATGAGCAGGAGGTTGCGCATCGCGTGCCCAGGCTGCCAGAACGTCAGCAGCAGGGGCAAGAAGCACACCATCGTTTGGGCGTAGTCGTTGGGGTCGCCCAGAAAGCCCACGGAGCGGATGCGCCAGAGGTAGCGACCAGAGGTGTCGAGCGCGGGGATGTCGTTGCTTTCGATCACGGCCGCGAACCCGCTGTCCGGGCCGGTGCCGTTTTCCTTCATGGTCAGGGTGTCGACCATGAAGCCGGTGTGATAGCAGGCCACGCTCATGATGCTCAGGATGGCCAGGCAGCCGATGATGGTGGCCGTCAGTCGCTTGACCCGCTCCATGCTGGTGAGGTTCATGCCCGAGATGAAGAACAGCATCGGCGTGGGCAGGAAGGCGATCAGGGAACCGATGGCGTCGCCAAACCCTGCAGCCAGCAGGGACGACAGGAACACCATGCCGATGATCCCCCACATCAGCCGCTGGTGCTGTTTGCTGAGCGCACTGCCGCCTTGCTTCTTGAGGTCGGCGATGGACAGGCCGAGCACGATCAGCATGAGCAGCAGCATCGGCCGCAGCGGTGCCAACTCAGGGGCAAAGAGCTCGAAGACGCGCAGGTACGACAGCGCCATCAGCAGCAGGTACAGCTTGAACGTCATGGCGTTGGGGCTGTGGATCGGGCTGGAGAGCCGTGCAGGCGCTCTTTCAGCCTCAGGAAGGGCTGCTCGACGAAGCGGTAGGACAGCCAGGCGGCGGCGAAGCTCAGCAGCAGGTTCATCGGGAAGCGCGTTTCCCAACTGTCAACCAGGAAGTACAGGAAGGGCTCTTGCCAAAGGTAGAGCGAGTAGCTCATGGCGCCGATCAGGGCCACGGGCTTGAGGTTGGCGATGCGACCGGCCCATGAGCCCGGCGTGCGCACCAGGTGCTGCAGGATGATGACGATGCCCAGGTTGCTCAGAACCTGCCCGCCGATGAACGCGAACGGCCGGGACACCAGCGCCGAGGCATACGCTGCGCCGATGAGCAGGCCGCCCAGGGCCAAGGGCGCCATCGGGTGAGTCAGGAATGCCTTGATGCGCGGCATGGCGCTCAGCTTGGCGTGGAGCATGGCTGCCAGGCAACCCATGGCCAGGGCGTCTGCGATGGCCTGGAACTCGCGGTTGAAAGCGATCTCGGGTGCGTCGGTCCACAGGTGCATGGCCAGTCGGATGAGCGGGCACAGCACGATCGCAATAGCGGCCACGACCAGGCTTCGGCTGAGCCCGGCGATCACCAGCACAAAAGGCCAAAGCAGGTAGAACTGCTCTTCGACCGACAGCGACCACAGGTGGTTGTAGTACCAGTTGTAGTCGTGGTTGTAGTTGGCGGTGAAGGTCAGCGCGTGCAGCAGGTGCCGCATGGGCGCGTCTGCGTCCTGCGTGCGGTTGGGAACGCTCAGCGACAGGTCAATCCAGCCGAGCTGGAAGGCCAGCCAGATCAGGCCGATGTAGACGAAGGCGGCGGGCAGGATGCGGTAGGCGCGCCTCAGGTAGAACTGCCCGAGGTCCATGCGGCCGGTGCGCGCGTGCTCGCGCAGCAGCAAGGTGGTGATCAGGAAGCCCGAGATCAGGAAGAAAAACCGCACCCCGATGTTGCCAAGGGAGGTGATGGCCGGTTTGTCCAGCCACAGCGGGGCGCCGTGCGTGGCCGCGACGTGTCCGATCAGCACCAGCAAAACGGAGAAGGCGCGCAAGCCATCCAGCGAGGGGATGTGTCCGCTCAGGTCTGGCGGGGTGATGGCCTGGCGCCCGCCGCTCATGGTTGGCTCCCCTGGGACGGCTTTGCCAGGATGGCAGCGCTCAGCTGCTGCGCCAGCAAGCGCGCACCCTCATCGGTGAAGTGCACGAAGTCGGCATAGTGTTTGGGACCCGGTGGCACGGCCTTGCGGATGTCGACCAGGATGGCTTGCGGCTCGCTGTTTGCCACCCGCTGCACGGCCTGGTTGGCGCGCGCTTCCATGTCGATGAAGCCAGCCTCCGACAGGTCAGGGTAGAAGCGCCGCCAGGCCACCAGCATCGGGCGGTTTTCAGGCGTGATCTGGTCGCCGAAGTAATTGCCGTGGGTCACGAGGACCGGGGTGGCACCGGCGCGGCGAGCTCGCTCGACCACGCAGCGCAAGTCCTTCTCGAAAGCCTGCATGGCCACTTCCGGCAGCCGATCGATGACCTGGAGTTCTCGCGTGGCCCGCCAGATGCCGAACTCCTTGAGCGCGGTCATCACGGGCTCGGGCATCACCTGCTTGGCCACCAACTCGACCTTGCCCTTGAGGCGTGCGCGCGGCGAGTCCTGGGTGCTCAGCTGGCTCGGCCAGGTGGCGGGCTCGTCGCAGAACGGTTTGTCCACGCCGATGTC
>NZ_DCXA01000324.1:0-2778 GCF_002328915.1 Aquabacterium sp. UBA2148 | reverse complement strand
GTCCACGCCGATGTAGGCCGCTGGCGTCGGGTAGACGATGAGGTGGCTGGCGGGCGCCTGCTGAAGGATGCGCTCGAGGTAGCCCATGCGGCCGATGCGAAGCCCAGGCACGGCCGCGTTGAGCACGTTGTACGCGCCAGGCTGGGTCGCTTCCAGCAGCCGGGCCAGCTGGCGAGGGTACTCCTGATCGGGGCTCTCGTAGATGCCGAAGGACTCGGAGGCACCGTAGACCAGGATGTTGCGTCGCCCCTCGATGGGCTCGGGCCCGCGAAAGCCCAGGCTGTTCATCTGCCACTTGCCGAAGTGGGCGCCGGGCTTGCCGGCCTTGACGCCAGGGGCGCTCACGAAGACGGTGTCGATGTCGTGGTTGCCGGCCAGCGGTGCGCCCTCGCGCACCCAGTCATCCAGGCGCGCCAGGGCCTCCAGCGTCAGCAGGAAGATCAGACAGTAGGCCACCCAGCGGGCCACGGATCGCATGCTCATGACTCAGAACTGGAAGTAGACAAAGGACTGTGGCGTGCCACCCAGAAAGACCGCCGCATAGAACATGCCGGCGTACAGCACAGGCTTGAGCGAGCCAGGGATGATGGGCAGGCGCATGAACTGGAGCTCGCCGTTGCGCCACTGCAGCCACTGCACGATGACCAGGGGCAGGGCGTAGAGGCCGATCGTTTGCAGGCTGGCCGTGTCCAGCCCTTCAAGGGGATTGCTCAGGGCGCTGCTCATGCCCAGCACCTGGTCCAAAGACGTGGCCCGAAACAGCAGCCAGCCATAGCAGGTCATCACGAACATGCTGGCGATGTGCAGCGTCAGCCACAGCGCGCGGGGCAGGGGGATCGCCTGCTCGCAACGGTCCAGGTAGGGGCTCAGGTAGCGGTGGATGCAAAGCAGCGCGCCGTGGTAGAAGCCCCAGAGCACGAAGTTCCAGGCGGCGCCGTGCCACAGGCCGCCCAGCACCATCGTGATCATCAGGTTGCGGTACGTGAAGAAGGTGCCGCCGCGGTTGCCGCCCAGCGACTTGTAGAGGTAGTCGCGCAGCCACTGCGACAGGCTGATGTGCCAGCGCCGCCAGAAGTCGGACGGGTTGGTCGCGAAGTAGGGCAGGTTGAAGTTCAGCGTGAACTCGAAACCCATGATTTTGGCGATGCCGCGCGCGATGTCGGTGTAGCCCGAGAAGTCACCGTAGATCTGGAAGGTGAAGGCCAGCACGCCCACCAGCACCTCGCCCCCGGTCGGGTCGGGTTTGCTGAAAACCTGGTCGGCGATGGGCGCCAGGTTGTCGGCCAGGAACACCTTCTTGAAAAAGCCCCACATGATCAGGTGCAGGCCGTCTTCCCATTGCTGGCGCGTGGTTTGGCGGGGCAGCAGCACCTGTGGCAGCAAGGTGGACGCGCGCTGGATCGGGCCTGCCACCAGGTGAGGGAAGTACAGCACGCCGAGGAAGAAGTCCCAGAACGTGCCCGACGGGTGCAGTTCACCCCGGTAGACGTCGATCGTGTAGGACAGCGCCTGGAAGGTGTAGAACGAGATCGCCACCGGCAACACGATGTTGAGCGTGTGCACGGACACCTCGAAGCCCAGCGCGGTCAGCACCGCCGAGGTCGACTCGATGAAGAAGTTGCAGTACTTGAAAAAGCCCAGCAGCGACAGGTTCGAGACCACGCTGATCCAGACCAGGCGCTTGCGCTCGGCTTCGGGGCCCTTGGCTTTGTGCGAGGCTTCCAACTTGCCCGCGATCCAGTAGTCCAGGCCGGTGGTGCACAGCAGCGGCAGCAGGAAGCGCCAGTCCCAGCTCGCATAAAAGAAGCAGCTGGCCAGCACCAGGAAGGTGTTCTGCTGCTTGTGAGGCAGCAGGTAGTACACGATCAGGACGATCGGCAGGAAGAGAAAGAGGAACTCGACGGAGTTGAACAGCATCGCGTGCTCCGTGGGTCAGCGGGCCGTGCGGCGCCAGGTTCCCTGCTGGGTGCCACGCGCGTACCGGATCGAAGCCAACAGGAAGGCCCAGTTCAGGGCGAAAAAGAAGGTGGGCAGCTTGGCGATGCGTGGCAGCGCCGCGCCAGCGCTGCTGCGCCGGTACCACCACGACACCACGGCGTAGCCCAACACTTGCAGCGCGGTCCAGGCTTGCCAAAGTTGTTGATTCAGGCTGGGCAGGATCGACAACGCCAGGCTGGCCAGCAAAGCCGCCAGCATCAGGTGGGGGGTCAGCCAGCGCAGCACCTTGTGCGACACGTACGCGAAGCGGGTGGCCCCGCTGGTGCGCGTCAGGAACTCCGGGTGCTCGAACAGCGCCTGGAAGTTGCCCACCCCGATGCGCAGGCGCCGGTGGTGTTCTTCCGAGATGTTCTCGGGCGTGTCCTCT
Source organism: Aquabacterium sp. UBA2148 (assembly GCF_002328915.1). Classification (NCBI taxonomy): domain Bacteria; kingdom Pseudomonadati; phylum Pseudomonadota; class Betaproteobacteria; order Burkholderiales; family Sphaerotilaceae; genus Aquabacterium; species Aquabacterium sp. UBA2148. Next base: position 413 of record NZ_DCXA01000324.1, on the reverse strand, counting down.
TCGGCCCAGGCCGACGGGTCGTAGGCCATGCGCTTGCCACTGGCGCTCACGTGCATGCCGATGAGGAAGTCGTCGCAGATGGCGTTGCTCGCCAGCTCGGGCCACAGCTCGCGGCGCACCGCGTAGATGGCCCCATTGGCGCCCAGGAGTCCGCCGATGCGGCCCTCGAAGAACTTGAGCACCTGCTCGATGCGCCAATACAGGCTATCCTGGTTTTGCCCGGCGTTGCCCAGCAGGCGCAGCTCGCCGCTGACGCCGCCCACATCAGGGTCGTTGAACCAGCCCACCAGACGCCGGATGGCCTGGCGATCGAAGAAGGTGTTGGCGTCGGAGAAGACCACGATGGGTGCATTGACCCGGCCGCGCAGGTCGTTGAGCACGTTGGCCTTGCCGCGGTTGGCCTCGAAGACGTG
>NZ_DCXA01000029.1:0-6677 GCF_002328915.1 Aquabacterium sp. UBA2148 | reverse complement strand
AACACAAAAAATCTGACAGTCCCGCCTGAGCAGGCACCCCTCGCCCCCTGAGCGTTGCTCAACGATGGCAAGCCCCAACAACCCCGCCCCTCCCGCTCCACCGCATCAACAGGAGCGTGAGCAACAACAGAAGCTCAAGCCAACGGCGCCTCATCCACGCAATGCGCCACGATCGCCCCCAGGCTCTCGATCTCGATGCGCACCGTGTCCCCACCCCGCAAGAACTTCGGCGGCGAGAAAGCCGCGCCCACACCAGCGCATGTGCCCGTGAAGATCACGTCCCCAGGCTCCAGCGTCATCACCTGCGTGAGCTGCGCGATCTGCGCCCAGACGTTGTGAATCATCAGCTTCGTGTTGCTGTGCTGACGCAACTCGCCATTGACCCAGCAGCGCAATTCCAGCGCCTGCGGGTCATCGACCTCATCGGCCGTCGTGATCCACGGCCCGAACGGCGCGTGGGTGTCGAAGCCCTTGCCCAGCGTCCACTGCGAAGTGCGCTTCTGGATGTCACGCACCGACACGTCGTTGCCCACCGCGTAGCCGAACACCACCTCGTGCGCACGCTCGGCCGGCACATGCCGGCAGCGCTGGCCGATGACAGCGACCATCTCGCCCTCGTAGTCGGTCATCTGCGACACACGCGGCAGCACGATGTCGTCAAACGGGCTGTGGATGGCATTGGGCAATTTGGGGAACCACACCTGGTGGTCGGGCACGGTGCGCGCCTCGCCCACGATGCTTTCCTGCACGTGATCAAGGTAGTTCAAGCCGATGGCCAGGGCCTTGCCCGGGCGCGGCACCGGCGCTTGCAAGTGAACCTCGTCTAGCGAGGCATCGGCCGGTGCATCGGCGAGCATTTGCACCTGGGGCTTGAGCTCGGACCAGCGCGTGATCAGGTCGATCATCGGCTGGTGGGCAGCCAGCCCAAGCTTGTCGTCGAGCGTGACGAGGTCTTTGCCACGCACCAGGGCCACGTGGGTGATGCCTTGTTGGTCAAAGGTGCACAGGTGCATCGATGAAATCCTTGAAGGGTGCGAAGGTTTGAACAGACAGCGCGGGCATCAGGCCGCGCGCAGGCAATCGACGATCTTCATGCGCGCAGCACGCCAGGCGGGGATGAAGCCGCCGACCAGGCCCATCAGCAGCGCAAAAGCGATGGACTGAACCGCGATGGCCGGCGTCAAGCGAAAGCGAAATGCCAGCTCCGAAAACGTCTGGAAATTGACGGTGGAGATGTCCACCGACTGCATCAGCGAGGCCCCCGCCAAACCCATGATGCCGCCCACCAGCGCCAGCAGCAAGGCCTCGCCCAGGAAGGCCGTGAGCACCGCGCTGCGCCGGAAACCCAGCGCACGCAAGGTGCCGATCTCGCCCGTGCGCGAGGCCACGGAGGCGAACATGGTGATCATCGCGCCCACGATGGCGCCAATGGAAAAGATGATCGACAGCGCCAGGCCGAGCAGGCGGATGAAGGTGGCCAGGGCCTCGGACTGCTCGGCATAAAAGCGCACCTCGCGCTTGGCTTCGAGCGTCAGGCGCGGATCGTCTTCGATGCGGGCGCGCAGCGTGTCAAAGCCTTCGACATCGGCCAGGCGCAGCACCACGCTGGAGTAGTTCTGGCGGCGAAAGGCCTGCATCATCTGCTCGCTGTCGCCCCAGATCTCGGAGTCGAAGGCGCTGCCCGCCCCATCGAACACGCCGACCACGCGCCAATCGCGTCCGGCAAAGCGCAGCGTCTCGCCCAGGCCCGCACCGGCGAAGCCCTTGGCCACGGCCGTGCCGGTGACGATCTCCGAAGTGCCCGGCGTGAACATGCGCCCTTTCAGCAGCTTGACCTGCGGTCGCAGCATCAGGCCGATGTCGGACGTGCCACGCACGGTGACGTTGCTGGGCTTGCCGCTGTCCCGCTTGGGCAAGGTGTTGAGCACCACCGGCTCGCGGCTGATCAGCGCCCGGCCCTGCCCGTCGGTGGCCAGGCCAGGCAGGCTGCTCACGATGGCGGCCTGACCGCGTGTGATGCCGGAGTTGATCTCGGCCCCCGCCCCCTTGCGCAGCACCATGACGTTGTCGGGCTGACCGGTGGCCACCAAGGTGGCGCGGATGCCCTCGCTCATCATCAGCACGGTGGCGAACACGTACACCACCAGGGCCATGCCGCCCGCCGTGAGCAACGTGGTCACGCGCCGCACCCAGAGGTTGCGGGCGATGTAGCTCAGGGGCAGGTTGCGCAGGGCGGGCATGGCGGCATTGTGCGTCAGCCCGTGCGCACCTCACCCGCTGCTGCAGACCTGGCTGATCGGCCAAGGGCGCCGGTCGACGCCGCCTGGCCTCGCTCAGCAGGTCATTGACACGATTTGGCCAGGGCCGCGTCCTCCACCTGCATGACCTTGATCCATTCGCTGATGAAGGTGACCGCTTCGGCGTGCTGGATGGATCGCCCCAGCGTCGGCATGCGCACGCCGTTCTCGCTGGAGGCCATGCGATAGAGCAGGATCGAGGCCTCCGGCTTGCCCGGCACCAGGTCGTGCTGGATGCCACCCGCGCCCCGACCTGCGGCCACCGGCTTCTTGCAGACCCCGCTTTGCTGGGTCAGCGGCCCAGAGAGCTGCAGGAACAGGCCCGAGTTGGCGGCTTCGCCTCCGGGGTTGTGGCAAGACGCGCAGTTCGCTTCCAGGTACGAACGCGCGCGGGCCTGGATGTCGGCCGCGGTGCCCGCTGGCTGGCCGCTGTCACCCGGCACGTTCCACTTCGGCGCGCGCTCGACCGCCGCCATCGAGCTGGGCAGGCCGGTCAGCAGGCCTTGGGCCTTCATGTACTGCAGCTGGTTCTGGTTGCCCAGGCGCGGGTTGAGGCGATTGAGGAAGCGCGCCTTGGGGCCAATGGGCACCGCCCCGCCCTCCCCCGAGCGGTCGGAGCCGTGGCAGACCACGCAGGCCATGGCCGAGGGCACGCTGTACTGCGGCACGTCACCTGTGTAGCGCACGCGCTGGCCCTTGGCGTCGCGCACCTCGGGGTCCTGGTCCAGGTAGTCGTAGCGACCGGAGAGCTCGCGGCCCTGGGGCGTCAGCTTGGCCACCATGCGCCCGCCGGCATCCTTCTCCCAAACATACGGCAGGCCCATCCAGAAGGGGCCGTCGGGGCCTTCGCGCTTGATCAGCAGGCGGGTCTCGAGGATGTCCTCGGCCAGCAGCTTGCCCGCGGCGTCCTCGCGCCGGAAGGTGAAGGTCTTGGCGATGATGGTGCCGGTGGGGAACGCCAGCGTGGCCAGGCTCTCGGCCGGCACGTCGGCGGTGGGGTACCAGTTGCCCGTGCCCGCGCCCGCAGGCTGCGTGGTCTTGAAGCCGGTCTTGCCATCGCGGTACTGCGCGGCCTTGCCGGGCGGGATGAAGATGAAGCGGTACTTGCTCGCGTGATTGGTGAACAGCGTCGAGGTCAGCTCGTAGTGCATGCCATTGCCACGCGGCTGGTCACGCGGATCCTGCTCGTTGCTGAACAGGCCGTAAGCGTCCAGCGTCGGGCAGTTGTGGCGCCCGGCCAGCTCGAAGTTCACCGCCGTCTTGGGCGAGGCGGCGCAAGCCTGCTGGGATTCTTCCTGCGTGGGCTGTGTCACCGCATCACCCGGCAGCACGTAGGGCAGTTTGAGCACAGGCAGCGGCACGCTCTTGAGCTTGCACTGGTGGCGCAACAGGTTGCGGTCACCGAGCTTGAAGTTGGCCAGGTCGGTGAAGTCGCTGTTCTTCACGTTGGCGTTCAGGTAGGGCAGCGTGGAGAGGTCGAACTGGTTGTCGGTGATGCACACGCGCAGCTCGTCGCGCAGCGCGCCCTGCTTGCCCAGCAGCCAGTTGTAGCTGATGTTGAACTTCCAGTCGGTGTGGTGGCAACCGGGCATGGGGTCACTGAGCCCGTAGTTCGGGCCGCCCAGCGTGGTCTGGCGCGGGTTCACGCGGTCCTTCTCGCCGGGGTTGGCGAGTTTGAGCGAGATGCCGTCCTTGTCGACCGGGTAGGCGCCGCAGTCGCCCAGCTTGTCGACCTGGCCATCGGTCAGGATGTGCGCCGAGATGCCGCCGCCCTTGAGCCAGATCAGCGCCGTGATCGTGGTGGACGCGTCGTTGATGTCGAGCATCGGCGGCTTGTAGCCGTTGTGGCGGAAGGTGTTGTGGTGGATGTTGAGCGCCTCGTTGAACCAGTCCAGTTTCTTGTCGGTGGCCTTGAAGTTGACGAAGCCGTAGTTCACCACCAGCAGGCCCGAGGTGCGGTTGTCCGCGATCTCGTTGCCGTAGAACTCGAGGTTGTCCTGCGCGGCGATGATGGCGCCTGTGCCCGGCGGCGCGTCCTTGACGAAACCAGCCGCGCCAAAGTTTTTGGTGTTGTTGTTGATGAAGCGGTTGTGGCGCACCACGCTGCCATCGCCGTACTGCGACAGGCCTTCGAGGTCGTAGGCCAGGAAGCCCGCGGTGTTCTCGGTGGCCAGGTTCTGCTCGACCAGGCCGCGCTGCACGTTCTCCAGCTCGATGCCGATCACGTTGTAGCGGGCCTCATTGCGGCGCACGATCACATCGCTGGACTGACCCACGTACAGGCCCGCGTCGACCGAGCCGTATGAGTAGGTGTCCTCGACCAGCAGCTGCTGAACCATCACCGGGTAGATGGCGTAGAAGCCATTGCTCGGCTTGACCTGGTAGCCCGCCGCGACCGGGTCCGCATCGCTCCAGCCGGCCTTGATGCGCCGCAACGTCACGTACTTCGAGCGGTAGATGCGGATGCCGTTGCCCGGGGTGTCGATGACCTCCAGGTCCTCGACCGTGATGCCCTCGCAATGCGAAGCGTTGATGCCCTCGGCCGTGTTGCTGTTCAGGAAGCTCAGCCGGGTCTTGTCCTTGCCGGCGCCACGGATGGTCAAACCGCGCTTGCCGTGGATGATCAGGCCGCTGGGAAAGTTGAAGGTCCCCGCCGCGAACTCGACCGTGTCCCCCTCGCTGGCGTAGAAGATGGCCTTGAGCGTTTCGGCTGCGGCGTTGGCGCCGGGCTCGATGCGAAACACCTTGGGTGCCGCAGCATGGGCCACTTGCACACAGGCCAGTGCCATCAACAGACAGGCCATCGCCCATCGACAGGCCTGCAAGGCCAGGGAGCAAGGGTGGGTCATCGGTTTCCTCCTGGGTCCTGAATGCAGGGCGGACACCCCTGCTGGGACCTGCAGGCTAGGAGGCAAGGCAAAGGACAACTGTCGGCTGCACGACAGACCCGGGTAATCCTGCAAACACCGGGGGGTTCAGCCCCGAACAGGCTGACGCATCACGCCACGTGGCGCAGCCCTTGCACGATGTCGATGCGCGACATCTTCCACGCAGGCCAGGCGGCAGACACGCCGCCGACCACCAGCGCCGCCAGCACCTGCATCGCCACCGTCAGCTCCGAGACCCGGAAAATCGGGAACAGCGTGCCAGCCGCCTTCACGAAGGCCTCGGCCATGGGGAAGGTCAGCGCGATGCCCAGGCCCCCACCGATCAGCGCGATCAGCAGGCTCTCGCCGAACAAGAGCTTGACCACGAAGCCGGGCCGAAAGCCCAGGGCCTTGAGCGTGGCGTACTCGGCCAGGCGCTCGCGCGCGGTCATCGTCATGGTGTTGGCCATCACGGCCATGATGATCAGGATGATGATGAAGCTGACGGCCTGCACGGCCAGCAAGATGGCCTCGCTCATCGACACGAAGCTCAGCTGAAAGGCCTTCTCGGTCTCGGTCAGCGTCTCGGCGAGCGAGTTGGCGAACAGCGCATCGATGCGTTGCGACACCTGCGGCGCCTGATCGGGGTCGTGGATGCGTGCGATGTAAACGCCCACGAAGTCGGCCTTGTTGCCCAGCCTCGCGCGCACCGAATCGGCCACGCGCTGCCAGTGGATGAACATCTGCTGCTCGTCGGTCTTGGCGTCGGCGCCCTGGTAGATGCCACGGATGGTGAAGCGCCAGTTGCCCGAGTAGATGGTGCCGCGCAGGGTCACGGTGTCGCCCAGTTTCCAGCCGAACTTGGCGGCCAGCTTGCGCCCCACCACGGCGCCTTGCCGATCACGGAAGAAGGCCTGCTTCTCGGCATCGGTGAGCTTGAACTCGGGGTACAGCGCCAGGTAACTGGGCGGGTCCACCGCGAACTGCGCAAAGAAGTTGCGCTCGGTGATGTAGATGCCGCCGAACCAGTTGGCCCAGGAGATACCGCTGACGCCCTCGACCGATCGGATGCGCTCGGCGTAGTTCAGCGGCAGCGGAAAGGTCAGCGAGATGGCGCTGCGCGTGATCAGGCGCGTGCTCGAGGTGGCGTCCACGCCCGCGTACCAGGCATCGACGATGGTGCGCAGCAGGCCGAACGCCGAGATGGCCACGACCAGGCCCACCATGGTGAGCAGGGTGCGCAGGCGGTGCCGGAAGGCGTTTTTGAGCAGCAGGCGCAGCAGGAACATGCGTTCGCCTCACTCGCCCTCGGCGGCCTTGACCCAGTCTCCTGCCTTCAAAGCACGCGGCGCCCCGGTCACCACCTTGTCACCGGCTTTCAAAGCGGCCGACGACGCGGCAGGCTCTGCCGGCAGCACCTCGCGCACATCGCCCAAGGTGCGCCCTGCCTTGACCGCCACGGCTTCAAGTTGCAGCGAACCGGCCGAGCCGCCTTCGGGCGAAGCGGCCTTCA
>NZ_DCXA01000031.1:4929-7475 GCF_002328915.1 Aquabacterium sp. UBA2148 | reverse complement strand
GCGTCGTGGCCAAGATCCTCGACTGATCCATGACGTGTTCTCGCGATCAGCCTGACTTCGTTTCAGGCCGGTCGCGAGCTTGTTCTTTATTGCTTAGGAGCCGTCATGGCACAACAAAAGATCCGCATCCGCCTGAAGGCGTTCGACTACAAGCTGATCGACCAGTCGTCGGCTGAAATCGTCGAAACCGCCAAGCGCACCGGTGCCATCGTCAAGGGCCCCGTGCCCCTGCCCACCCGCCTGCAGCGTTTCAACATCCTGCGCTCGCCGCACGTCAACAAGACGTCGCGTGACCAGTTCGAGATCCGCACCCACCAGCGCCTGATGGACATCGTCGACCCGACCGACAAGACGGTCGACGCCCTGATGAAGCTGGACCTGCCCGCTGGCGTGGACGTCGAAATCAAGCTGCAGTGATGCCGCTGAGTCCGGATGCCGGCGGTCACGTCGGCGCCGACTCCCCAGAAAGCCGCACCTTCCCGGTGCGGCTTTTTCATTCCCCCTCATTCCCCGCCACCGGCAGGCTGAGGCACTTGCGCTTTTTTTAAGCATTTGCTACAGTCGTGGGCTTTCCTGAAATGGGCGGCGTGTCTGCATTGGTTCAACCAGTGTTTGCGCGCAGTGCATGGATGGGATTTCCGGGCCCGGCCAATCGATGTCGGGTTTTTGTAAAAGGCTCCACGCATCGTTGTGGAGTTGGAGAAAAATATGAGTCTTAGCAATCGCCTCGGATTGCTGGGCCGCAAGGTGGGCATGATGCGCATCTACACGGACGACGGCGACGCCGTGCCCGTGACGGTGCTCGACGTGTCCAACAACCGCGTGTCCCAGGTCAAAACCGTTGAGAACGACGGCTACGTCGCCCTGCAAGTCGTGTTCGGTGCCCGCAAGGCATCGCGCGTGACCAAGCCTGAAGCCGGTCACCTGGCCAAGGCTGGCGTCGAAGCTGGTGAGTTCGTCAAGGAATTCCGCGTCCCCGCGGAAGTCGCCGCCGAATACAAGGCCGGCACCACCATCGCCCCCGCCGCCCTGTTCCAGGCCGGCCAGATGGTCGACGTGCAAGGCACTTCGATCGGCAAGGGCTTCATGGGCACCATCAAGCGCCACAACTTCGGTTCGCAGCGCGCTTCGCACGGTAACTCGCGTTCGCACAACGTCCCCGGCTCCATCTCGATGGCCCAGGACCCCGGTCGCGTGTTCCCCGGCAAGAAGATGTCTGGTCACCAAGGTGACGAGACCGTGACCACGCAAAACCTCGACGTCGTGCGCGTTGACGAAGCCCGTCAACTGCTGCTGGTCAAGGGCGCGGTTCCTGGCGCCAAGGGTGGCTTCGTCACCGTGCGCCCGGCCGTCAAGGTCAAGGTCAAGAAAGGAGCCAACTGATGGCACAGCTCGAACTGCTCAATGAGCAAGGTCAGGCTGCTTCCAAGGTTGAAGCATCCGACACCGTGTTCGGCCGCGAATACAACGAAGCCCTGATCCATCAGGTCGTCGTCGCCTACCAGGCCAATGCCCGTCAAGGCACCCGCGCCCAGAAGGACCGCGAACAGGTCAAGCACACCACCAAGAAGCCTTGGCGCCAAAAGGGCACCGGTCGCGCCCGCGCCGGTATGTCCTCGTCGCCCCTGTGGCGTGGCGGTGGTCGGATCTTCCCGAACAGCCCCGACGAGAACTTCACCCAGAAGGTCAACAAGAAGATGTACCGCGCCGGCATGGCCGCCATCTTCTCGCAGCTGGCCCGTGAAGGCCGCATCGCTGTGGTCGATTCGCTGACCGTCGAAGCCCCCAAGACCAAGCTGCTCGCCGCCAAGCTGAAGGCCATGAACCTGGACCACGTCCTGGTCATCGCCGACACCGTCGACGACAACCTGTTCCTGGCTTCGCGCAACCTGCCCAACGTGCTGGTTGTCGAACCCCGTTACGCCGATCCCCTGTCCCTGGTCTTCTACAAGAAGGTCGTGGTCACCAAGGGTGCGATCGAAAAGCTGCAGGAGATGTTCGCATGAGCACTCTCAAATTCGATGAAAACCGCCTGATGCAGGTGCTGGTCGCTCCGATCATTTCGGAAAAGGCCACCGCCGCTGCTGAAGAACGCGGCCAAGTGCTGTTCAAGGTGCTGCGCGACGCCACCAAGCCCGAGATCAAGGCCGCTGTTGAGCTGCTGTTCAAGGTCGAAGTCAAGTCGGTGCAAGTCCTGAACCAGAAGGGCAAGACCAAGCGTTTCGGTGGCCGCATCGGCCGTCGTGACCACGCCAAGAAGGCTTATGTGAGCCTGAAGGCCGGTCAAGAGCTGAACTTCTCCGGGGAGGCCGCGTAATCATGGCTGTCGTCAAAGTCAAACCGACCTCGCCCGGCCGCCGTGGCGTGGTGAAGGTGGTGCACAAGCACCTGCACAAGGGCAAGCCTGAGGCTTCGCTGCTTGAGCCGCAAAAGCAAAACGCTGGCCGCAACAACAACGGTCACATCACGATTCGCCACAAGGGCGGTGGTCACAAGCACCACTACCGCGTGGTGGACTTCGTGCGCAACAAGGATGGCATCCCGGC
>NZ_DCXA01000031.1:4692-4828 GCF_002328915.1 Aquabacterium sp. UBA2148 | reverse complement strand
AAGGTCGAGAACATCCAGTACGACCCGAACCGCACGGCTCACATCGCCCTGGTGTGCTATGCCGACGGCGAGCGTCGCTACATCATTGCTCCCCGTGGCCTGGAAGTCGGCGCCACCATCCTGAGCGGCTCGGAAC
>NZ_DCXA01000031.1:0-4593 GCF_002328915.1 Aquabacterium sp. UBA2148 | reverse complement strand
CTCGGAAGCGCCGATCAAGGCTGGCAACACGCTGCCCATCCGCAACATCCCCGTGGGTTCGACCATCCACAACATCGAGCTGCTGCCTGGCAAGGGCGGTCAGATCGCTCGTTCGGCTGGCACCTCCGCTGTCCTGATGGCCCGCGAAGGCACCTACGCTCAGGTTCGCCTGCGCTCCGGTGAAGTCCGTCGCATCCACATCGAATGCCGCGCCACCCTGGGTGAAGTGAGCAACGAAGAGCACAGCCTGCGTCAATACGGCAAGGCCGGCGCCATCCGCTGGAAGGGCATCCGCCCGACCGTGCGTGGCGTCGCCATGAACCCGGTTGACCACCCGCACGGTGGTGGCGAAGGCCGCACCGGCGAAGGTCAGGTGCCTGTCTCGCCATGGAACACCATGACGAAGGGCTACCGCACCCGCAACAACAAGCGCACGCAGACGTTCATCGTCTCGCGTCGCAAAAAGTAAGGGGTAGGCTGAAATGGCTCGTTCTCTGAAAAAGGGTCCCTTCGTGGATCACCACCTGCTGGCCAAGGTTGAAAAGGCTGTGTCCACCAAGGACAAGAAGCCCGTCAAGACCTGGTCGCGTCGTTCGACCATCCTGCCTGAGTTCATCGGCCTGACCATTGCTGTGCACAACGGCAAGCAGCACGTGCCCGTGTACATCCAGGACCAGATGGTTGGCCACAAGCTCGGCGAGTTCGCCCTGACCCGCACGTTCAAGGGTCACCCAGGCGACAAGAAAGCCAAGAAATAAGGAGCAGCTGCGATGGAAACGAAAGCAATCGTTCGCGGCGTTCGCCTGTCGGTCGACAAGGGTCGACTGGTGGCCGATCTCATCCGTGGCAAGAAGGTCGATCAGGCCCTCAACATCCTCGAGTTCACCCAGAAGAAGGCTGCCGGCATCGTCAAGAAGGCACTGGAATCTGCGATCGCCAACGCCGAGCACAATGACGGCGCTGACATCGACGAACTGAAGGTCAAGACCATTTATGTGGAACAAGGTCCCACGCTGAAGCGTTTCACTGCCCGCGCCAAGGGCCGTGGCAACCGCATCAGCAAGCCGACCTGCCACATCTATGTGACCGTGGGCAACTAAGCAGAGGCTGATCATGGGACAAAAAATCCACCCAACCGGCTTCCGCCTGGCCGTCACCCGCAACTGGGCATCGCGTTGGTACGCCACCAATCGCAACTTCGCCTCGATGCTGGCTGAAGACCTGGAAGTCCGCGAATTCCTGAAGAAGAAGCTCAAGAACGCGGCCGTGTCGCGCATCTTGATCGAGCGTCCCGCCAAGAGCGCACGCATCACCATTTTCTCGGCTCGTCCGGGCGTGGTGATCGGCAAGAAGGGCGAAGACATCGAAAACCTGAAGCTCGAACTGGCCAAGCGCCTGAACGTGCCGGTCTCGGTGAACATCGAAGAAGTGCGCAAGCCTGAAGTCGATGCTCAACTGATCGCCGACTCGATCACGCAGCAGCTGGAAAAGCGCATCATGTTCCGCCGCGCCATGAAGCGCGCCATGCAGAACGCGATGCGCCTGGGCGCCCAGGGCATCAAGATCATGTCCGCCGGCCGTCTCAATGGCATCGAAATCGCTCGCACCGAGTGGTACCGCGAAGGCCGTGTGCCCCTGCACACCCTGCGCGCCGACATCGACTACGGCTTCTCCGAAGCCCACACCACCTACGGTGTGATCGGTGTGAAGGTGTGGGTCTACCGTGGTGACCGCCTGGCCAATGGCGAAGCCCCGGTGCTCAAGGGCGACGACAGCCAAGACGACCGCCGCAACCGCCGTGGCCCCCGCAGCGACCGCCCTGGTGACCGCCGTGGTCCCCGTGGTCCTGGCCGTGGTGCCCCGCGTGCCGACGGCGCCCCGGCTGATGGCAGCGACAAGCCTGCCGTCACCGCTGACGCCAAGCGCGTTCGCAAGGCTGCTCCGGCTGCCGAAGCGAAAGGAGAATAAACATGTTGCAACCTAATCGTCGCAAGTTCCGCAAGGAACACAAAGGCCGCAACACGGGTGTCGCCACCCGTGGCGCCGATGTGTCCTTCGGCGATTTCGGCCTGAAGGCCACCGAGCGTGGCCGCCTGACGGCCCGCCAGATCGAAGCTGCTCGTCGTGCCATTTCGCGTCACGTCAAGCGCGGTGGTCGCATCTTCATCCGCATCTTCCCCGACAAGCCGATCTCCAAGAAGCCTGCCGAGGTCCGCATGGGTAACGGTAAGGGTGGCGTGGAGTACTACGTCGCCGAGATCCAGCCCGGCAAGGTGCTGTACGAGATCCAGGGTGTGCCCGAAGAGCTCGCTCGCGAAGCGTTCACGCTGGCTGCTGCAAAGCTGCCGCTGAGCACGACCTTCGTTGGCCGCCAGTTCGGCATCTGATTGACGCGCAAGGAGAAAGAAATGGCTAACAAAGCCTCTGAACTGCGCGCCAAGGATGTGGCCGCATTGGAAACCGAAATCAAGGACCTGCTGAAGTCGCACTTCAACCTGCGCATGCAGCGTGCCACCCAGCAGCTCAACGACCATTCGAGCCTGAAGAAGACCCGTCGCGACATCGCTCGTGCGAAGACGATTCTGGCTCAGAAGAAGCAAGGAGCCGCCAAATGACGCAAGCTCAAACCAAAGTGGTTCGCAGCCTGGTCGGCAAGGTCGTCTCTGACGCCCGCGTCAAGACCGTGACCGTGCTGGTCGAGCGCCGTGTCAAGCACGAGCTCTACGGCAAGATCGTGGCCAAGTCGAACAAGTACCACGCTCACGACGAGAACAACGAGTTCAAGGTCGGCGACGTGGTCGAGATCAGCGAAAGCCGCCCTCTGTCGAAGACCAAGAACTGGGTCGTGACCCGCCTGGTCGAGAAGGCACAAGGCGTCTGATCGCCTCGGTGAAGGCGGGGTCAAACCCGCCGCTCACCCTCAAAAACCGGCGTCCAGTCATACTGGCGCCGGTTTTTTCATGGGCGTTTGATGGTTCATCGAGCCCGGTCACGCTTGACGCACATCGCACAAGAGGAGTTCCGCATGATCAAGGTTGGAGACAAGCTGCCCGCAGGCACGCTGTTCGAGTACATCGAAGTGGAAGGTGAGGGCTGCAGCCTGGGCCCCAATCCCTTTGACATCGAAAAGAGCACCGCAGGCAAGACCGTGGCCATCTTCGGCCTGCCTGGCGCGTTCACGCCCACGTGTTCGGCCAAGCACGCGCCCGGCTACATCGATCTGTTCGAGCAGTTCAAGGCCGCAGGGGTCGACGAGATCTGGTGCGTGTCGGTCAACGACGCCTTCGTGATGGGCGCCTGGGGCCGCGAGCTCAAGGCGGGCGGCAAGGTGCGCATGATGGCCGACGGCAGCGCGGCCTTCGCCAAGGCCACGGGCCTGACCCTGGACTTGAGCGAGAAAGGCCTGGGGCTGCGCTCGGGCCGCTATTCGATGCTGGTCAAGGATGGCGTGGTCAAGCAGCTCAACGACGAAAAGGGCGGTGGCTTCGCGGTCAGCGATGCCGAGACCTTGCTCAAGCAGGTGCAGGGCTGATCCCTCCCTGTCATGGCGCGCTTCGCGCCTGTTGACGGTGCAAGCCGGGCCTTCGTGCCCGGCTTTTTCTTGGGCGCTTGCCTTGGCTTGGGTCGAGGCGAGGCTGGCCATGGCCTGCGCCCGGCGCCCGGCGCCCGGTGCCCTGAGCGCGCACCTCCAGCGTGCGCCAGGAGCGCTTCAGCCCTGGCACGCTTTAAGCAAGCGGCTCTCCTTGAAAACCTGGCTATTTGGTCAAGTTGCATCCAACGGAGGATGAGCCGTGAGCCAGAGTGCCTGCCCCGATGTCCGTGCTGCCCGCCTGTCGGCGGATGCGTACGCCGAGCGCTTCGGCGATGCCGTGCCCGCCTTGACGGCAATGCAGGCGGTGATCGAGGCCGACCGCTGCCTCTATTGCCACGACGCGCCTTGCCAGCAGGCCTGTCCGACGGGCATCGACGTGCCGAGCTTCATCCGACGCATCGCCGATGGCAACCTGCGTGGCGCTGCCGAGGCCATCCTGGACGCCAACCCGCTGGGTGGGATGTGCGCGCGGGTGTGCCCGACCGAGGAGCTGTGCGAGGCCGTCTGCGTGCGCCAGACGCAGCAGGGCAAAGCCATCGAGATCGGACGGCTGCAGCGCCATGCCGTCGATGCGGTGATGGCAGATGGGGCGAGGCCAGTGTTCACGCGGGCGGCGCCAACGGGGCGGCACGTGGCCGTGGTGGGCGCGGGGCCCGCGGGGCTGGCGTGTGCGCACACCCTGGCGCGACTGGGCCACGACGTGACCATCTACGACGCCCATGCCAAGCCGGGTGGTCTCAACGAGTACGGTCTGGCCACCTACAAGACGGCGGGCGACTTCGCCCAGCGCGAGGTGGACTGGCTGCTGTCCATCGGCGGGATCCCCATCGAACCTGGCTACACGTTGAGCGAGCCGGCGCAACTCAGCACGCTGCGAGCGCAGCACGACGCGGTGTTCATCGGCGTGGGACTGGCGGGCACGCGCAGCCTGGGCTTGCAGGGTGATGCCGAGCTCGCAGGCGTGATGGACGCGGTGGACTTCATCGCCGGGTTGCGGCAGG
>NZ_DCXA01000033.1:6127-6401 GCF_002328915.1 Aquabacterium sp. UBA2148 | reverse complement strand
TCGCCACCGAACCAGTACTTGGGGATGTCGCCGCCGAGGTCGAAGTCCAGCTTCTCGCGCGGGACGATGTCCGGCGCTTGGAAGGGGTGGTCGCTCATGTCGTGTCTCCTGATGGATCGGGGTCAGCCTGGGCGCCACTGTAGTCCTGATCCCGGCGCGGAGAAAGGAATCGGGCGACAGCCATGCGGGATCTGACGACAGGGCCTCGGCCCATACTTTGGTCGGTTGTGGGCACCGTCCGGCTGCGTAGCATGGCCCCAGCCGCTTGGGATGA
>NZ_DCXA01000033.1:5868-6021 GCF_002328915.1 Aquabacterium sp. UBA2148 | reverse complement strand
CGGGCGGCGCCACCCCATTCACCGCATGGAGCACACATGAGTTTCTTCGGCAAGATCCTGAGCAAGCTGGGTTTCGGCGACACGGCCACCGCCACGTCCAACGCCCCTGCTTCCGATTCGTCCGCCAGCGCGGCTACCGCTGCGCCTTTTGCC
>NZ_DCXA01000033.1:0-5798 GCF_002328915.1 Aquabacterium sp. UBA2148 | reverse complement strand
CCCCGGCCCCGGCCCCGGCCGCAGCCCCCAGCGCGCCAGCAGCCCCCGTGGTTGCCGCGATCGCGGTGGTGGACGTGGTGAGCCAGCTGGAGTCGCGCGCCCAGGCGGCGTCGCAAAAGCTGAACTGGCGCACGTCCATCGTCGACCTGCTGAAGCTGCTGGACATCGAGAGCAGCCTCGACGCGCGCAAAGCCCTGGCCACCGAACTGGGTTGCCCGGCCGACAAAATGACCGATTCGGCGCAGATGAACACCTGGCTGCACAAGACCGTGCTGCAAAAGCTGGCGGCCAACGGCGGCAACGTGCCAGCCGACTTGCTGGACTGAGGAGGCATCACCATGGGACTGCTCGACTCTCTCGCCAGCCAGGTGCTGGGCTCCCTGTCCGGCCAAGCCAGCCAGGGCACCCCCGCCACCACCGACCTCATCGGCCTGGTCATGCAAGTGCTCAACCACCCGCAGGTGGGCGGCTTGTCCGGCCTGGTCAAGGCCTTTGAAGACAAGGGCCTGGGCCAGGTGATCGGCTCCTGGGTCGGCACCGGGGCCAACCTGCCCATCAGCGCCAACCAGATCGCAGCCGTGCTGGGTGAAGAGCCGCTGCGTGACCTGGCCCGCCAGGCCGGCACTTCGCCGGATCAGCAGGCGTCGTTGCTCAGCGAGGTGCTGCCGGGCTTGATCGACCAGCTCAGCCCCAAGGGCGCCCTGCCCGGCCCGGGCAGCGACCTGCCTGCGCTGCTGGGCAACCTGGCTGCGGGCTGGCTCAAGCGCTGAAGCAGCGCAGCGCGCCAGCCCTGGGCGGCCGCTTCAAGGTGAGGTCGCGCCCTGGAGCCTGGGCGCGAGCGCCTCGGCCTGGGCGTCGACCCACTGCGCCAGGGCTTCGGCCTCTTGTTGGGCGTTGCCCACCGTCGCCTGCACCCGCTGCGTCAGGCTGCCGCCATCGAGCACCCGCCCCTGGCGGTCGACCAGGCGCCAGTTGAGCGTGCCCACCACCTCGCCACGGCTGGCGTGCACGTCCAGTTGCTGCACCTCGACCAGCAAGCGGCGCGTGCCCAGGGCCTCTTCACCCGTCCACCAACCTTGCTCGGGCGAGCGCAGCCTGAGGGCCTGCGACAAGCGACGGGTCAGGCCCGTTTCCAAGCGTTCGGCCCAGACGGCGTTGGGCCAGGCGACGAGTTCGGCGTCCTGGCGCAGGTGCAGCACCTGACGGCGTTGCCAGTGCTCGGGCAGGCGCAGGGGCACCAGCGACACCCCGGGTGCTCGGGCTGCGTCGCCCGGGGTGGCTGCGGCAGGCTTGGCAGCAGCCGTTGCGATGGATGCGGCCGGTGAGGCCACGGCGGGCGTTGGCATCGGCGCAGGCATGGACGCCGGCACGGGCGCCGAAGGGACGATGACCATCGCGCGTGGCGGCGGGCTGGCGCAGCCAGCCACCATCGCCACCATGGCTGCGCAGATCAGGCCCAGCACGCTGAGGGCGGTCACGCCGCTGTGGACGCGCTGGCGCACCTGACAAGAGGCGTCGCGAGAAGCTTCACTCATGCGGTCTCCCGAAAATGAGAACATTGGGTTGCTCTTCGATGTCTTCGACCAGCGCCGAGAAACTGCGCGCCGAGCGGGCCAGGTCGCGCAAGGCGCCGTCGAGGTCGGTGCGGGCCGCCGAGCCGGGCGCCACCCAGGCCGAGATCTCGCCCATGCCCGTGCGCACGTCGTTGGCCGCGCCATGCAAGGCGTCCATGGCGCCCACCACACGGGGCTGCACATCCAGCAGCAGGCGCTGGCTGCCATCGGCCAGGCTTTGCAGCGACTGCAGCGTGGCCGTGGTTTGCTGCGAAGCATTGTGGAAGTCATCGCCCGCGCGCAGCAGGGTCTGCGTGGCCTGACCGGTCACGCGCCCGACATCGCCCTGCACCTTGGCCACGCTGGTGCGTGCTTCGTCGGCCAGCTGGCGCACGCTCAGCAAGGTGGCGCGCACATCGGCCACGGTGTCTTTGAGGGGCAGCTCGGAGACCTGCTCGAGCAGGCGGTCGAAGCTGCCGCCCACGTGCGGGATCACCAGCGGTCCGTCCTGCGTCTGGGCCACCGCCGTGGTCGGGGCGGGCCCGATGGTCAGGTCGATCATGGCCTGGCCGGTGACCAGGCTCTGCGTGACCATCTGCGCCACCAGGCCGCGGTCGATGAGCGACTGCAAGGCCTCGCGCTGGGCGCGTCGCCCTCGCACCTTGATCGACAAGGCCTCCATCGACACCGCCAGCGTGATGGGCTGGCGCGACTGCAGGGTCTGCGGGTCAAGCTCGACGCCGATGGCCTCGACCTGACCGATGGGCACGCCCCGGAAGGTCACCGGCGAGCCGATCGTCAGGCCCTTGACGCTCTTGTCGAACCACACCACCGCCTGCGTGCGCCCGCCACCGAAGAAGCGGCCTTTGCCCAGGGCCGTGATCAGCACCACGGCCAGCACCATGGCCATCACCACGAAGGCGCCCAGCGCCACCGATCGTCGTTTCATGCCTGCTCGTCCTTTCGTTGCAGGAAATTGCGCACCGCCAGCGGCAGGCTCGCGTCGTGTTGCATGTCGGCCGGCCGGCCTTGTGCCAGCGGGCGACGCGACTCGGCGTCCAGGAAGATGCCGTCATCGGCGATGCGAAACAGGCTGTCGCGCTCATGGCTGACCAGCACCACCGAAGCGCCCGTGCGGTCGCGCACCGACAGGATCAGGTCGTCCAGGCGCAGCGAGGTGACCGGGTCCAGGCCGGCCGAGGGCTCGTCCAGGAAGATCACCTCCGGCTCGGCCACGATGGCCCGCGCCAAGCCCGCGCGCTTGACCTGACCGCCGCTGAGCCCGTGCACCGGGGCGTCGGCCAGCTCGGCCAAGCCCACCCAGTCGAGCACGTTGCGCACACGTTGGGCGCGCTCGGCCTCGTCGCGATCGCGCCAGTGCAGCTCCAGCGGCACGTGCACGTTCTGGGCAACGCTGAGCGTGGACCACAGCGCGCCCTTTTGAAACAGCATGCCGAAGCGCTGGCGCGTGGCCTGTTTGTCGTCCGCGTCCATCTCGCCCCAGTAACCCCGGCCGTCCACGAAGACGTCGCCAGCGGCGGGCTCCTGCAGGCCGACCATGTGGCGCAGCAAGGTGCTCTTGCCACAGCCGCTGCCGCCCATCACGGCGAAGATGCGACCAGGGGCCACGCTGAAGCTGACATGTTCCTGGATGAGGCGCTCGCCGTGTTGCATGCGCAGGTCTCGGACGTCGATGTGGGCCATGCCTGCTCCTACCAACCCATGGCGTTGGCCACGACGGCGAACACCGCGTCCAGGGCGATCACGCCGACGATGCCGCGCACCACGGCCCGCGTGGCGGCTTCACCCACCCCGGCAGCACTGCGGGCGGCGTGCAAGCCGGCGTAGCAACCCGCCAGGGCGATCCAGCCACCGAAGACGATGGCCTTGGCCAGGCCCAGCCACAGGTGCGTCGCCGAGGTCGCGACCATCAGGCGCTGCACATAGGTGTCGGCGTTGAGGTCGAGCATCAGCGAGGCCACGAGCAAGCCACCCAGCAAGGCGGCCACGCAGGCGTGGAAGAACAGCAGCGGCATCATGCCCAGCAGCACCATCACCCGGGGCATGACCAGCTCGCGCATCGGGTCCAGGCCGAGCACGTGCAGGGCGTCGATTTCTTCTTGCGCGCGCATGGTGGCCAGCTCGGCGGCAAAGGCCGCAGCCGTGCGCCCGGACATGACGACGGCGGTGATCAGGGCGGCCATCTCACGGGTGACCGAGATGCCCACCAGGTCGGCCACATACAGGCCAGCGCCGAACTTTTGCAGCTGCACCGCCCCGACGAAAGCCATGATGGCGCCCACCAGCGCGTTGACCACCCAGACGATGGGCAGGGCCTGCACGCTGGCCTGCGCGGCCAGCCGGCCCCATTGCGCCATCGAGGGCAGCGGCTTGTGGCGCAGCATCGAGCCCAGGGTGATGAGCATGGCGCCGCCAAAGCCCATGGGTTCACCCCAGCCCTGCCAGCGAGCCTGTGCCCTTTCCCCGACGTCGTGCAGCCATGCGCGCAGCATGTGGTTCGGTCCCTCCTGAGTCGACCATCCTACAGGGCGTGGGCACTAAACTGCCCGCCCATGAAGGTCTCCCAACGCGCCCAAGCCATCACCCCCTTCCTGGCCATGGAGTTCGGCAAGCGTGCCGCCGCGCTCGAGGCCCAAGGCCACCGGGTCATCCGACTGAACCTGGGCGAGCCCGACTTCGGTGCCCCGCCGGCCGTGCGCACCGAGCTGCAACGCGTGGCGGCTCAAGCGGCGCTGCCCTACACCGGCGCGCTGGGCCTGCCCGCCTTGCGCGAAGCCATCGCGGGGTTCTATGAGCGGACCCATGGCCTGACGCTGTCACCTGAGCGCGTGGTGGTCACGGCCGGAGCCTCGGCCGCGCTGTTGCTGGTGACGGCCGCGCTGGTGGACCCGGGCGACGAGGTGCTGGTAGGCGACCCGTCCTACCCGTGCAACCGGCAGTTCTTGAGTGGCTTTGGCGCCGACGTGCGCCTCGTGCCCACCGATGCGTCGTCGCGCTTTCAGCTCGACCTGGCCGCCGTGCAGCGCCACTGGTCCGCGCGCACGAAGGGGCTGATGATCGCCACGCCCTCGAACCCCACGGGCACCTCGGTGCCACCGGCCGAGCTGGCCGCCATCTGCGAATGGGCGCGTGCACACGGCGCGTGGCGCATCGTCGACGAGATCTACCTGAACCTCAGCGACGCGCAAGTCGACGGCACGCCAGCGCCCACGGTGCTGGCGGCCGACGCAGGGGCGTGCGTCATCAACAGCTTCTCCAAGTACTTCGGCATGACGGGCTGGCGCCTGGGCTGGGCCGTGGTGCCCGAGGAGCTGGTGCCCGCCATGGAGCGCCTGGCGCAGAACTACTACATCTGCGCGCCCACCCCGGCGCAACTGGCGGCGCTGGCCTGCTTCACACCCGAATCGATCGAGGTCTGCGAGGCGCGCAAGCGGGAGTTCGCCGAGCGGCGGGCGCTGGTGCTGCAGGGCCTGCGCGACATCGGGCTGAACGTGCCGGTGTTGCCCGATGGGGCTTTCTACGTCTACATCGACGTGGCGGACACCGGGCTGGACGCGATGGCGTTTTGCGAGCGCGCCCTGCAGGACGCGCACGTGGCGCTGACGCCGGGGCACGACTTCGGTGTCAGCGGTGCGGGGCGCTTCGTGCGGCTGTCGTACGCGGCTTCGCGCGAGGACCTGAGCGAGGGCCTGGACCGCCTGGGTCACTTTTTGAAGCGCCTGCGCGGCTGAGTAGTCGGGCACACCGGGCTCGGCGACCGCAGTGCTGCGGCCCCGTCAGCGGGGGCTGAGCCTCAGGCGTAGGCCACCACCGCATCGCCCCGGCAGAAACCAAACAGGCGCAAGCCGCTTCGCTGCGCCAGCGTGATCGCCAGGGATGTGGGCGCAGAGATCGCCCCCAGGGTGTCCACGCCCATGCGCACGCATTTGCTGACCATCTCGTGGCTGGCGCGGCTGGAGACCACGACAAGCCCTGGCGGCAGCGGCCCCTGGAGCGCCATGGCCCCGATGAGCTTGTCGAGCGCGTTGTGGCGCCCGACGTCTTCGCGCACACACAGCAGCTCACCACCAGGCGTGGCCCAAGCCGCGGCGTGACACCCACCGCTGTGCGCCTGCAAGGCCTGTTGCGCAGGCAAGGCGCTCAGGGCCCGGCGCACCGCGACGCCAGGGTCGGCTGGGGCAGGCCACACGCCAGGCCGGGCCTCATCGCCCAAGCCGTTCAACA
>NZ_DCXA01000034.1:8788-9126 GCF_002328915.1 Aquabacterium sp. UBA2148 | reverse complement strand
GGCGTGTCGCTGTCTGCCATGGTGGGGCTTGGGGCCTTGTCGGGCCCGCAGCCGAGGGGCCCGGGCCGATTTCACCTGGCGGCACAAGGTCAGCCTGCCAGCTTGGCCTCCAGCGCGTCGATGAATCGCTGCGCCACGTTGAAGCCGGTCTGATCGGTGATTTCCTGGAAGCACGTCGGGCTGGTCACGTTGATCTCGGTGAGCCGGTCGCCGATGATGTCCAGACCCACCAGCAGCAGGCCGCGCGCCGCCAGGATGGGGCCCAGGTGCTCGGCAATCGCCAGGTCGGAAGCGCTCAGCGGTTGGGCCACGCCCTTGCCGCCGGCCGCCAGGTTGCC
>NZ_DCXA01000034.1:1833-8681 GCF_002328915.1 Aquabacterium sp. UBA2148 | reverse complement strand
CCGTCGATCAGCAGCACGCGCTTGTCGCCTTCGCTGATGGCGGGCAAGAAGCCCTGCACCATGATGGTCTCGGTGCCGTCCTTGGTCAGCGTCTCGGCGATGGAGCCCAGGTTCAGGCCATCGTCCTTCACGCGGAAGATGCCCATGCCGCCCATGCCGTCCAGCGGCTTGAGGATGATGTCGCGGTGCTCGGCGTGGAAGGCGCGCACCGCAGCCATGTCACGCGTGACCAGCGTGGGCGCGATGTGCTGCGGGAACTCCATGATCGCGAGCTTTTCGGGGTGGGCGCGCAGCGCGGCCGGGCTGTTGAACACACGCGCGCCCTCGCGCTCGGCCTGCGTCAACAAGTGGGTGCAGTACAGGTACTCGGCGTCGAAGGGCGGGTCCTTGCGCATCAGCACGGCGTCGGTGCGACACAGGGGCAGGTCGGTGGCCTCGATTTCGTCGTACCAGGCGTGCGCGTCACCCGTGAGCTGGATGCGGCGCGCGCGTGCCGTCACCACGCCACCGCGCTGCCACACCAACTCCTGCGGCTCGCAGGCCCAGATCTCGTGCCCGCGCGAAGCGGCTTCGCGCATCATCGCGAAGGTGCTGTCCTTGTGGGTCTTGAAGGTGTCGAGCGGGTCGGCGACGAAGAGCAGCTTCATGGTGTCTCAGGGGGCGTTGTCCGCCACATCGGCCCCCTCGGGCCGGGAACGGTAGTGTTCCACGAACAGGGTGACCCCACCCGCCACAAGGCCCCAGAAGGCCGAGCCCACGCCCAGCAGTACCACGCCCGACAGCGTGACCAGGAAGGTCACGATGGCCGCCTCGCGCGTGCCGGGGTGGGCCAGCGAGGTGGCCAGTCCGTTGGCGATGGTGCCCAGCAGCGCCAGGCCCGCCACCCCCATGACCAACTCGGGCGGGAAGGCCGCCAGCAACCCCGCCACGGCTCCGCCCAGCAGCCCCATGGCGATGTAGAACAGGCCAGCCCACACCGCAGCGGTGTAGCGCTTGTCGGGCGCAGCGTGGGCGTGCGGGTTGAGCACGATGGCAGCCGTGATGGCCGCCAGGTTGAAAGCGTAGCCGCCGAACGGCGCCAGCAGCACGGTGGTGATGCCCGACCAGCTCATCAAGGGCGAGACTGGCGGTTGGTAGCCCGACACGCGGATGGCCGACACCCCCGGCACCGCCTGCGAGGCCATGGTCACGATGAACAGCGGCAGACCCATGCCCAGCACCGCCTGCCAGGACCACTCGGGCGTGACCCACACGGGGGTGGCGAACTGCAGGGTCATCAGCCGCGTGTCGAGCAGCCCTTGCGACGCCGCCACCACCGTGCCGCCGATCAGCACGCCGAGCACGGCATACCGAGGCCACAGGCGCTTGCCGATGAGGTAGATCATCAGCATCGAGATGATGAGCAGCGGCTGGGGTGTGGCCGCCGCGAACGACATCAGTGCGAACTTGGCCAGGATGCCCGCCAGCAGGCTGGAGGCCAGCGCCAGAGGGATGCGGTTCATGATGCGCTCGAACCAGCCGGTGGCGCCGCTGAGCCACATCAGCACGCCGCAGACCAGGAAGGCGCCCACCGCCTCGGCCAGGCTCACACCCGTGGCGGCGCTGGCGATCACGGCCGCACCTGGCGTTGACCAGGTGATGAGCACCGGGATGCGCGTCCAAAGCGACAGCCCGATGGTCGACAAGCCCATGCCGATGCCCAGGGCCAGCACCCAGGACGTGACCTGCTCGGGCGTGGCGCCCAGCGACTGCGCGGCGTGAAAAATCAGCGCGATCGTGCTGGTGAAACCCACCAGCGTGGCCACGAAACCCGCCGAGACGGACGACAGCGAGGTGTCCCGGGCGATCTGGCCCAGGCTCGTGCGCTCAGCCGGGGGCGTCAGCTCAGATCTCCACCTTCGAGCCCAACTCGACCACGCGGTTGGTCGGCAGGCTCAGGAAGTCGGCCACGCCCGACGCGTTGCGGTGCATGCCGGCGAAGAGTTTTTCGCGCCAGGGCAGCATGCCACCACCGATGGTCGGGATGACGATGTCGCGCGAGAGGAAGTAGCTGGTCTCCATGTCATCGACCTGCACGCCATGTTGGCTCAGCAGCTTGAGGGCACGTGGCACATCGGGCTCGTCCTTGAACCCGAAATGCAGCATCACCTGCCAGCAGTCGTTGCCCAGGTCTTCGATCTCGATGCGTTGCGCCGATTCGATCCAGGGCACTTCGTGTGAGCGCACCGTCACGAACAGGTTCTGGCGGTGCAACACCTTGTTGTGCTTGAGGTTGTGCAGCAGCGCATTGGGGGTGGTGCCCGCGTCCGCATTGAGGAACACGGCCGTGCCTTCAACCCGCAGAGGCGGGCTGCAGAAGACGGCTTCGAGGAAGGGGTGCAGATCGATGGCGTCCGAGCGCAGTCGCTCGCTCAGCAGCGCACGGCCATCCTTCCAGGTCGTCATCAAGGTGAACATGATGACGCCGATCAGCAGGGGGAACCAGCCACCGTCGATGATCTTGAGCGCGTTGGCCCCAAAGAACATCAGGTCGATGAAGAAGAAGATGCCCGTGGCCCCGATGCACAGCGGCAGGCTCATGTTCCAGGCAAAGCGGATCACGAAGAAGGTCATGATGGTCGTGATCAGCATGTCCAGCGCCACGGTGATGCCGTAGGCGGCCGCCAGCTTGCTGCTCGAGCCGAAGAACACCACCGCCATCACGATGCTGGCGTACAGCCCCCAGTTGATGAAGGGGATGTAGATCTGGCCGGTTTCGCGCTCGGAGGTGTGCAGCACGCGCAGGCGGGGCAGGTAGCCCAGCTGGATGACCTGTTTGGTCACCGAGAAGGCCGCCGAGATCAGCGCCTGGGACGCGATGAACGTGGCGCAAGTGGCCAGCCCCACCAGCGGATACAGGGCCCATTGAGGGGCCATCTCGTAGAAGGGGTTGCCGATGTTTTCGGGGTGAGCCAGCAGCATGGCGCCCTGCCCGAAGTAGTTGATCACCAGCGCTGGCATGACCAGGCTGAACCACGCCAGGCGGATGGGACGCTTGCCGAAGTGACCCATGTCGGCGTACAGCGCCTCGGCGCCAGTTGCGCACAGGATCACCGCCCCCAGCGAGATGAAGGCCAGACTCGGGTGATTGAAAGTGAAGCCCAGCGCGTGGTGCGGGCTCAGCGCCACCAGGATGGCCGGGTTGGCGATGACGTGCTTGAGCCCCAGCACCGCCAGCACAAGGAACCACACCACCGTGATCGGTCCGAAGAACTTGCCGATGCCGCCGGTGCCGTGCTTCTGGATGGCAAACAGCGCTGTCAGCACCACCAACGTCACCGGGATCACGTACCGCTCCAGCCCAGGCGCAGCCACCCCCAGGCCCTCGACGGCAGACAGCACCGAAATGGCCGGGGTGATGACCCCGTCACCGAAGAAGATGGCTGTGCCGAAGATGCCCAGCCCCAGCAGCACCTGCCGCAATTGGGGGCGGTCTTTCACGGCGGTGGAGGCCAGCGCCAGCATGGCCACCAGGCCGCCTTCGCCATTGTTGTCGGCCCGCAGGATCAAGCTGACGTACTTCAGCGAGACGATCACCGTCAGCGTCCAGAACATCAACGACAAGATGCCGTGGATGTTTTCCGGGTTGGGGTCCAGGTGTCCGTGGGCAAACACCTCCTTGAACGCATAGAGCGGGCTGGTGCCGATGTCGCCGTAGACGACCCCGAGGGCTCCCAGGGTCAGCGCGGCCAGCGAAGATTTGTGGCTCGGGTCGTGGGAAGGATGCTGCACGGAAAAAGGGCGGGTTGCCTTGAAGCGGCCATTTTGCGCCCGTTCCGCCCCGATCGGAAACTCCCCCGAGCAGGGGCGGTGCCTCAGGTCAGCTGTAAACCTCGGCGTCCGGGTCGGTGGCCGCCAGTTCGTAGCTTGCAGCCAACATCGCCAGGCGGGCGATGACGCCGTACATGTAGAACCGGTTGGGTGCGCTCACCCCTGGTTTGACGCCTGGGCGTGGCAGCTGGGTGGGTTCGGCGAAAGCCAGCGGCACGAAGCTGGAGCCTGGCGCGTTGAGGTTTTCGTCGATGCCGCGCTCGGCGTGCACGCGGTAGAAGCCGCCGACCACGTAGCGGTCGATCATGTAGACCACCGGTTCGGCCACAGCGTCGTTCATGCGCTCGTAGGTGGGCACGCCCTCCTGGATGATCACCTGGCTGACGACCTGGCCGTCTTTGACCGTCGACATCTTGTTGCGCGTGCGGCGGTTGAGCTCTTCCAGCTCCTTGGCGTCGCGCACGGTCATGATGCCCATGCCGTAGGTGCCGTTGTCCGCCTTGACCACCACGAAGGGCTTTTCGTTGATGCCGTATTCCTTGTACTTGCGGCGGATCTTGCCCAACAGCGTGTCGACCTGGGACTGCAGGCACTCCTGGCCGACGCCCTCCTGGAAGTCGACCTGATCGCATTCGGCATGCATCGGGTTGATCAGCCAGGGGTCCATGCCCAGCAGCTTGGAGAACTTCTTGGCCGCCTCTTCGTAGTACTTGAAGTGCTGGCTCTTGCGGCGCACGGCCCAGCCAGCGTGCAGAGGCGGCAGCAGGTACTGCTCGTGCAGGTCTTTCAGCACATCGGGGATGCCGGCCGACAGGTCGTTGTTGAGCAGGATGGTGCACGGGTCGAAGTGCTTGAGCCCCAGGCGGCGCTTGCTGCGCTCCAGCGGCTCGAGCGTCAGCGTGCTGCCATCGGGCAGGGCGATCTCGGTGGGCTCGGTGATGGATTCATCGAGCGTGCCCAGGCGGACGTTCAGGCCCGTGAGCGTGAAGATCTGCACCAGTCGCGCCACGTTCTGCAGGTAGAAGGTGTTGCGGGTGTGCTTCTCGGGGATCAGCAGGAGGTTCTTGGCCTCTGGGCAGATCTTCTCGATGGCCGCCATCGAGGCCTGCACGGCCAGCGGCAGCATCTCGTTGGTCAGGTTGTTGAAGCCGCCTGGGAAGAGGTTGGTGTCCACCGGGGCCAGCTTGAAGCCGGCGTTGCGCAGGTCCACCGAGGTGTAGAAGGGCGGTGTGTGCTCCATCCATTCGAGCCGGAACCAGCGCTCGATGGCCGGCATGGATTCCAGCATGCGCTGCTCCAGTTCGTTGATGGGGCCGGTCAGCGCGGTGATGAGGTGAGGGACCATGGGTGGAGCGGGCGTCAAGCGGTGGACACCGGAGCATTCTAGGAACATCCGGACGAGCCCTCGCACATGGGGACGGATGGGCGAAAAAAAAAGGCCACCCGGAGGTGGCCCTGTCGTGGCGGGCGCGGGGGCCCGTTTCGGCGGTCAGCCGAAGATCACTTGGCGATCACTTGTGATAGGCGGTTTCGCCGTGCGAAGTGATGTCCAGGCCTTCGCGCTCTTCTTCTTCCGGCACGCGCAGACCGATGACCACGTCGACGATCTTGTAGGCGATCAGGGAGACGATGCCCGACCAGGCGATGGTGATCAGCACACCCTTGGCCTGGATCCAGACCTGGCCGGCGATGGAGTACGCGTCGGGCGCAACCATGGCAACCGTGGTCCAGTCAGACACCAGCGAGGGGCCGCCCAGGTTGGGCGAGTTGAACACGCCGGTCAGCAGGGCACCCAGGATGCCGCCGATGCCGTGCACGCCGAACACGTCCAGCGAGTCGTCAGCGCCCAGCATCTTCTTCAGACCGGTCACGCCCCACAGGCAGATCAGGCCAGCCAGCACGCCGATGATCAGCGCGCCACCGATGCCGACGTTGCCGGCAGCAGGGGTGATGGCGACCAGGCCAGCGACGGCACCCGAAGCAGCACCCAGCATCGAAGCCTTGCCCTTGAGCAGCGCTTCACCCAGGATCCAGCCCAGCACAGCGGCGGCGGTGGCGGCGAAGGTGTTGATGAAGGCCAGGGCGGCGAAGCCGTTGGCTTCCAGGGCGGAGCCGGCGTTGAAGCCGAACCAACCCACCCACAGCAGCGAGGCACCAACCATGGTCAGCGTCAGCGAGTGCGGGGTGAAGGCTTCCTTGCCGTAGCCGATGCGCTTGCCCACCATGTAGGCACCCACCAGGCCAGCGACGGCGGCGTTGATGTGCACCACGGTGCCGCCGGCGAAGTCCAGCGCGCCGTGTTGCCAGATCAGGCCGGCCTTGGCGGTCATGGCTTCCGCGACTTCAGGCGAGCTGTAGGCGTCCGGGCCCATCCAGAACCAGACCATGTGGGCCATCGGGATGTAGCTGAAGGTGAACCACAGCACCATGAACAGCAGCACGGCCGAGAACTTGATGCGCTCGGCGAAGGCGCCGACGATCAGGGCGCAGGTGATGCCGGCGAAGGTGGCCTGGAAGGCGGCGAACACGATCTCGGGGATGTAGACACCCTTCGAGAAGGTGGCGGCGTTGGCGAAGGTGCCCGCTGCGTTGTCCCAGATGCCCTTCATGAAGAGGCGATCGAGGCCGCCGATGTAGGCGTTGCCCTCGGTGAAGGCCAGGCTGTAGCCATAGATGAACCACAGCACGACGATCAGCGAGAACGTGACCATCACCTGCATCAGCACGGACAGCATGTTCTTGCTGCGCACCAGGCCGCCGTAGAACAGGGCCAGGCCGGGAACGGTCATCAGGATCACCAGCAGCGTGGAGACCATCATCCAGGCGGTGTCGCCCTTGTTGGGAACGGGTGCCGCAGCAGGTGCGGCTTCGGATGCCGCAGCCACGGCCAGGGCGGCAGCGGATGCGACTTCGGCGGCGGAGGCTGCGGCTTCTTGAGCGTGCGAGACGCCAAGGAGACCGAAGGCCGCCAGCCCCAGCGCGAGGGACGCAATGAGCTTTCTCATGAAATGCCTCTTGTCAGGTCAGAAGGGGTGAAT
>NZ_DCXA01000034.1:0-1671 GCF_002328915.1 Aquabacterium sp. UBA2148 | reverse complement strand
GATCAGAGTGCGTCCTGACCGGTCTCGCCGGTGCGGATGCGGATGACCTGCTCGAGCGAGGTCACGAAGATCTTGCCGTCGCCGATCTTGCCGGTGCGTGCCGACGACTCGATGGCTTCGATGACGCGGTCGAGGATGGCCTCGTCCACGGCGGCTTCGATCTTGACTTTGGGCAGGAAGTCGACCACGTACTCTGCACCGCGGTACAGCTCGGTGTGGCCCTTCTGACGGCCGAAGCCCTTGACTTCGGTCACGGTGATGCCCTGGACGCCGATGGCAGACAGGGCCTCACGCACTTCATCAAGCTTGAAAGGCTTGACGATGGCGGTCACCATTTTCATGGTTGGTTCTCCGGTGAGGTTGGCAAAAGGATGGACTGCGGAGTAACTGCATGTTCCATGCCAGCAGGTGGGCGGGGTGCCTTGCCATGGTGGGCTGCACGTCAGCATGCACATTTCGGTGCGTGCACGCAATCGGTGCACCCGATGGGGCGCCATCGCGTGGCCCTGATTGCACCAAACTGGTGATGCACCCCTCGTGGGGAGTGCGCCTGACTCGCTGCGTGATCAGAATGGGCCTTTTTGCATCGCGCAAACGCTTCCAACATGTCTCTTGCCGTCGTCCGCAGCCTGGCCCTGGATGGGCTGGCTGCCCCAGAAGTCACCGTTGAGGTGCACTTGGCCAATGGCCTGCCGTCCTTCACCCTGGTCGGCCTGGCCGACACCGAGGTCAAGGAGGCCCGAGAGCGCGTGCGGGCGGCGTTGGCGAGCGCCGGGCTGGCGTTCCCGCACAACCGGCGCATCACCGTCAACCTGGCCCCGGCTGACCTGCCCAAGGAATCCGGTCGTTTCGACCTGCCCATCGCGGTGGGCATCCTGGCGGCGATGGGCGAGATCCCCTTGCCCCACCTTGAAGGCCTGGCGCTGGCGGGTGAGTTGTCCCTCGGCGGAGACTTGAGGCCGGTTCGAGGTGCGCTGGCCATGGCCTTATCTCTGCGTCGGCGAGGCCCTGATGCGGCGGCCATCGGGTTGGTGCTGCCGTCCGCCAGCGCCTCTGAAGCAGGGCTGGTGGATGGCGTGCCGGTCTGGGGGGCGGGCGGCCTGGCCGAGGTGGTGGATGTCCTCAAGGCGGGGCGGCCGCCGTGGCAACCTCCGGCTGTGGTGGGGGGTGCCGAGGCCGCCTGTGGCCTCGACTTGCGAGACGTGCGCGGTCAGTCGGTGGCCAAGCGGGCCCTTGAAATCGCTGCCGCTGCGGGGCACAGCCTCTTGATGGTGGGGCCACCGGGCACGGGCAAGTCGATGTTGGCTCAGCGCCTGCCGAGCTTGTTGCCCCCGCTGGAAACCGATGAGGCCCTGGAGTCTGCGGCCGTGCACAGCCTCTCGGGTGGCTTTGATGCCGTGCGCTGGCGCCACAGGTGGGTGAGGGCGCCCCATCACTCGGCTTCTCGGGCGGCTTTGGTTGGGGGGGGCTCGCCGCCTCGGCCGGGTGAAATTTCCTTGGCGCACCGGGGCGTGCTCTTCCTTGACGAGCTGCCCGAGTTTCCTCGCAGCGCCCTGGAGGCCTTGCGCGAGCCGCTGGAAACCGGGCACATCTCCATCGCGAGGGCCCACCGAACCGTCGAGTTCCCCGCTCGCTTTCAGTTGGTGGCGGCCATGAATCCCTGCCCCTGCG
>NZ_DCXA01000004.1:723-3913 GCF_002328915.1 Aquabacterium sp. UBA2148 | reverse complement strand
CGCCGCTGGCGTCGAGCGCGCGTGCCAGCTCGGTGGCCAGGGGCGACGTGCCGATGAAGCCGCTGAGCTGGATGGACCGAAAGGCCATCTCGTGCTGACGGCGCAGCTGGAAGCCACAGCCCCCGAGCGAAGCCAGGGGCAGCAGGGACGAGGCACCCAGCAGGGTCAGGAGGTGGCGGCGTTGCATGGACATGACCTTAACACCCGCGATCAGACGACCAGGTTGACCAGGCGACCCGGCACGATGACGACCTTCTTGGGCGCCTTGCCTTCGCTGAACTTGGCGAAGTCTTCGCTGGCCAGGGCCGCGGCTTCGATGGTGGCCTTGTCGGCCTGCGGGCTGACCTTGATCGAGCCGCGCAGCTTGCCGTTGACCTGCAGCATCAGCTCGATTTCGTCCTGCACCAGGGCCGAGGGGTCGACCTTGGGCCAGGGGGCATCGAGCAGGTCGCCGAGCTTGCCGGCGTAGCCCAGCTCGGCCCACAGGGTGTGCGCCAGGTGAGGCGTGGCCGGGTAGAGGGCGCGCAACAGGATGCCGAAGCCTTCGATCAGGGCGATCTGGCCGTCTGCGGTGTCGGTGGCCTTGAAGCCTTCGAGCGCGTTGAGCAGCTTCATGGCGCCAGACACCACGGTGTTGTACTGCATGCGCTGGTAGTCGTAGTCCACCTGCTTGAGCACGGTGTGGACCTCCAGGCGCAGGGCCTTGGCTTCCTTGCCGAAGGCGACGTCGGCCAGCGAGGTGGCGCCTTGCGTGGCGGCGGCGGTGTCGGCCTTGGGCAGGGCCTGGAGCTTCATGCCGAAGTTCCACACGCGGCGCAGGAAGCGGTAGCTGCCTTCGACGGCGGCGTCGTTCCACTCCAGCGTGAGCTCGGGCGGGGCGGTGAACATGGTGTACAGGCGGGCCGTGTCGGCGCCGTACTTCTCGATCAGCTCTTGCGGGTCGATGCCGTTGTTCTTCGACTTGGACATGGTGCCCACGCCTTCGTAGTCGATGGCAGTGCCCACGGGCAGTTGGCCATCGGCGCTGTCGACGGCGTTGATCAGCTTGGCGCCGATCACCTTGCCGGCGTCGTCCATCACGTGCTCGACGTCGTGCGGCCAGAAGTACTCCTTGCCACCCTTGGCCGTGCGACGGCTGTAGATGTGGTTGAGCACCATGCCCTGGGTGAGCAGCTTCTTGAAGGGCTCGTCGACCTTGACCAGGCCCAGGTCGCGCATGACCTTGGTCCAGAAGCGCGCGTACAGCAGGTGCAGGATGGCGTGTTCGATGCCGCCGATGTACTGGTCCATGCCGCCGTTGGCCATCCAGTAGTTGGTGCGCTCATCGACCATGGCGCCGTGGTTGTCGGCGCAGGTGTAGCGCAGGAAGTACCAGCTCGAGTCCACGAAGGTGTCCATCGTGTCGGTTTCGCGCTGGGCGGGCTTGCCGCACTTGGGGCAACCCACGTTGAGGAAGTCGGGGCGCGACTTCAGCGGGTTGCCGCTGCCGTCCGGCACCACGTCTTCGGGCAGGCGCACGGGCAGGTCTTTTTCGGGCACCGGCACCGGGCCGCAATCGGCGCAGTGGATGATGGGGATGGGCGTGCCCCAGTAGCGCTGGCGGCTGATGCCCCAGTCGCGCAGGCGCCAGGTGGTTTTCTTCTCGCCCACGCCCTTGCCGATGAGGATCTCGGCGACCTTGTTGACGGCGTCCTTGTGGCCCAGGCCGTTGAGAGCGTCGCTGTTGATGCACTGGCCCTTTTGCTTGTCGCCGTACCACTCGGCCCAGGCGTCGGTGCTGAACGTTTCGCCTTCGACGGCGATGACTTGCTTGATGGCAATGCCGTACTTTTTGGCGAACGCGAAGTCGCGTTCGTCGTGCGCGGGCACGCCCATCACGGCGCCGTCGCCATAGGACATCAGCACGTAGTTGCCGACCCAGACTTCCACCTTCTCACCGGTGATCGGGTGGTTGACGAACAGGCCGGTGGCCATGCCCTTCTTTTCTTGCGTGGCGAGTTCGGCCTCGGTGGTGCCGCCGGTCTTGCATTCGTCGATGAAGGCCTTGAGCGCAGGGTTCGCGCTTGCGGCGTGCGCGGCCAGTGGGTGCTCAGGCGCCACGGCGCAGAAGGTCACGCCCATGATCGTGTCGGCGCGGGTGGTGAAGACCCACATCTGGCCGTTGTTGATCAGGCTGCCATCGGCCCCTTGGATGTCGTGCGAGAACGCAAAGCGCACGCCTTCGCTCTTGCCGATCCAGTTCTCCTGCATCAGGCGCACGCGCTCGGGCCAGCCGGACAGGTAGTTCTTGTCCTCGGGGTTGGCGACGGCACCCAGCAGCTCGTCGGCGTACTTGGTGATGTTGAGGTAGTAGCCGGGGATCTCGCGCTTTTCAACCAGCGCGCCCGAGCGCCAGCCGCAGCCGTCGATCACCTGCTCGTTGGCCAGCACGGTCTGGTCGACCGGGTCCCAGTTGACGGTTTGCGTGCGGCGCTCGCAGATGCCGGCTTCCAGCATCTTGATGAACAGCCACTGGTTCCACTTGTAGTACTCGGGCTGGCAGGTGGCGATCTCGCGCGACCAGTCGATCGCCAGACCCATCGCCTTCATCTGCTTCTTCATGTAGGCGATGTTGTCGTAGGTCCAGGCGGCGGGCGGCACCTTGTTCTTGAGCGCCGCGTTCTCGGCTGGCAGGCCGAAGGCGTCCCAGCCCATGGGCATCAGCACGTTGTGACCGTTCATGCGCAGGTAGCGCGTGAGCATGTCGTTGATCGTGTAGTTGCGCACGTGGCCCATGTGCAGCTTGCCCGAGGGGTAGGGCAGCATCGAGCAGGCGTAGAAGGCCGGCTTGTCCGTCGACTCGGTGACGCGGTAGGCGTCGGCGTCCGACCAGTGCTGTTGGGCACGGGCTTCGACGGCGCGCGGGTCGTAGGTCTGGGTTTCGTTGGTGCTCATGGTCGGACGGGACGACGGGGATCGGGCGGGGACGGGCCACCGCAAGACGAAAGCAGGCCGACCCGGGGGGCGTCGGCCTGCGCAGAGGGGGATCCGGGATTATAGGAAGCCGGTGCGCCGGTGGCTTCAGTCCCTGCCAGCCCGCTGGTAGCGGGCGCGGCCCGCCTTGTCTTCGACGCTGACCAGCGCGCCCTGATCCAGGCGCCAGCGCGTGGTGCGACTGGGGGGCGTCATGGCGGCTTGGTCGACCTCGACC
>NZ_DCXA01000004.1:0-628 GCF_002328915.1 Aquabacterium sp. UBA2148 | reverse complement strand
GGCGGCTTGGTCGACCTCGACCTCGATGCGGTTGGGCAGGTGGCCTTGGGCGTCGGGCGCCAGGGGCATCAGCGTCCAGCGCAGTCCGTCGCCCAGGGCCACGGCCATGGCCAGGCCTTCGAGCTGACCCAAAGCAGGCGGGCCATCGAAGTTGGTCCAGCCTTCTTCGTCCCGGGGGCGCAGCTTGCCGATGTGGCTGATCTGGCTGCCCACGGGCATGACCACGAAGCCCTGCATCAGCCGACCGCCCGAGGACGCGCGAACGTCCACGCCTTTGACGCCGGCCTCGTACCAGGCCTTGAGGATGCGCATGGGCGGGGTGGGCAGGGCGTCTTCGCTCTGGAACACGACTTCTTTGCCCTCGACGCGCCAGCGTCCGGTCAAGAACTGGTCAACGGCGCCATAGCTGGTGGCCAGGCTGTAGCGGCCATCGGCGCGCAGGCGCAACTCCGAGCCGACCTCGCGCACGCCGCTGAGGTAATAGGCGCCGGGCAGCTTCGCCGCCAGGGCCTTTTCGGCCGCCGTGGGGGCTTTGGCTGGCTTGGGGGTGCAGGGCGGGGCGGGCAGGTCGGCAAAGCCGGCCAGGGGGCGCCAGGTGACGGGTTGGTCGCAGCCCAGGTGCCAGCTC
>NZ_DCXA01000007.1:0-9972 GCF_002328915.1 Aquabacterium sp. UBA2148 | reverse complement strand
TGGGGGCGGGGGTGTGGCGAACGGGCCGGGGGTGGGGCGCCGGCGCCACAGGGGTCGACCTATCCCCTAGGCGCTCAAGCAGGGTGCTCGATGCCCTTGCCGACGCCGACACCATCGCCCCGCTGAAGCCCGTGCTTGCGCACCAGCTGGCAAAACCGGCTGCGCTCTTTGCCTGCCAGCCGGGCGGCCAGGCTGAGGTTGCCGCCAGCCTGGCTCAGCACCGCCATCAGGTAGCGTCGCTCGAAGGTCTCGATGGCTTGGGCCTTGGCTTGCGCGAAGGCGGCCATGGTGGGCGCTTCAGAGGGGCCATCAACGTGGACACCCGACGCGATCAATGGCCCGTCGTCCGAGGGCGCGGCAGGGGGCACGCTGGGCGTTGCAGGCCTGAAGCTGGCTTGCAACTCAAGCTGTGCGCCGCTGCAAAGCAGGAAGGCACGGTGGATGAGGTGTTCCAGTTCGCGGACGTTGCCCGGCCAAGCCCGTGGTTGAAGCAGCCACTCGGTGCTGCGCTCCGACAAGGTCCTGGGTGGGCTGCCATATTGCCGAACCAGGCGCTGAACAAACGCCCTCGCCAGCAGCAACACGTCGCCCTGTCTCTCGCGCAAGGGTGGCAAAGGCACGCTCAAGACGTTCAATCGGTAGAGCAGGTCTTGTCGGAACTGCCCCCGCTCGACCAGTTGGGCCAGGTCTGCGTTGGTGGCGGCCACGATGCGAACGTCGGCATGCCTGATCTGTGGGGACCCCAGCGGACGATAGCTGCGATCTTGAGCGAAACGCAAAATGGCAGCCTGAGCCCGAGGGCTCAGCGAGTCGATTTCGTCCAGGAAGAGCGTGCCGCCGTGTGCTTGCCCGATCACCCCCAGGCTGTCGGATTTGGCGTCGGTGAATGCCCCCCTCGTGTGCCCGAACAGCTCGGCTTCAAGGATGCTGTCCGGCAGCGCGCCACAGTTGATTGGCACAAAAGGCCCGTGCCGCCTGGGGCTGAGGTAGTGGATGGCGCGGGCCGCCAGTTCTTTGCCTGTGCCGGTCTCGCCGCAAACCAGGACCGTTGCATCCACCCGAGCGCATCGGTGGAGCAAGGCCAGGGCTGAGCAAAAAGCGGGCGATTCGCCATGGAGGTTGAGGCCGCTCCAGTCCGGGGCGGTGATCCGATCGGGCTCGTCGGGTGTTTCAAGCGCTTGCATAGGGTTCCTCGGGACTGGCGCGCCAGCCCTGCCTGCGTTCGGCCGCGATGGACGAGCCATCGTCGCGGCACCTGTTGTGGGCCCCATTCTGGTCGGGGCCGTGAGCGGACCTCAACCCCTAGAACCGAATCGTTTGAGCGCAAACAAACGCGATGCACGCAGCCCTGTACAGTTGCTTTCTCGATCGCCTGACATTCGACTGCCTCCCGATGAGCACGCCCATCATCCGCATCCAGCACCTGAGCAAGGTCTACCAGCGTGGAGGACAGCTCATCCCTGTGCTCAACGACATCAACCTCACGGTTCAGCCTGCCGAGTTCGTCGCGTTGATGGGGCCCAGCGGGTCCGGCAAAAGCACCCTGCTCAACCTCATCGCGGGCATCGATCAACCCAGCTCCGGCACGATCGAAGTGGGCGGGGTGGACATCTCCACCCTGGGTGAGAGCGCCTTGGCCGACTGGCGAGCTGCGCACGTCGGCTTCATCTTTCAGTTCTACAACCTGATGCCGGTGCTGACCGCCTTCGAGAACGTCGAGTTGCCTTTGTTGCTGACCGGGTTGTCTCGCAAGCAACGGCGCGAGCACGTCGAAGCGGCGCTGGACATGGTGCGCCTGACGGACCGCATGGACCACCACCCCAACGAGCTCTCAGGCGGCCAGCAACAGCGCGTGGCCATTGCGCGAGCGCTGGTCACCGACCCCACCCTGATCGTGGCCGACGAGCCCACTGGCGACCTGGATCGCCAGACGGGCGAGGAAATCCTGGTCCTGCTGGATGAATTGCACCGTGACCTGGGCAAGACCATCGTGATGGTCACGCACGACCCCAAGGCCGCCGCAAGAGCCAGTCGGCAAGTCGAGCTGGAAAAGGGGGTGCTGGTGGATGCGCTCTCAACGCCAGCCCTGGTCGCCAGGCCCTGACGGGGGTGAGGCCTCGGTGTCGGGAGGCGGTGTTCGTGCCAGCACCCAGGCCGAGATCCCCGCCACGTGGTGCCGCCTCAGCAGCCGACTGATTTCGTCTAAGGTGGCCCCGGTGGTGAGCACGTCGTCGACCAGTGCGATGTGGCGGCCGCGCAGCCGCGCGTCCCATTTCGGGGTCACCTGAAAAGCGCCGTGGATCGCGCGGAGTCGCTCCTCGCTGTCCAGTGCCATGAGCCTGGGTGTGCTGCGGGTGCGAACAAGGGCCTGGTCGGTGGCGGGGCGGCGCAGGACCCGACCCAGGCCCTTTGCCAGCAGCCAAGCCTGGTTGTACCCCCGCTCGGCAAGGCGGTGGGCCGACAGCGGCACGGGCAGGATCAGGTCCACCCGGTGCGGGCGCTGGCGGACGGCATCGGCCATCAGTTCAACGAAGTGACCCTGCATGCTGGAAGCCCGCTGGAACTTGAAGCGGGAAATCAGGCTCGACCAGGGAGGAAGGTAGTCGAGCGCGGTGATGGCGCGGTCGAACTCGGGCTGACGAGCCTCGCAAGCCGTGCAGGAGTCGGCCTGGATGGCGTCGGGCCAGGGGAGGGCGCAACGTTTGCAGCGAGGCAATTCGATGCGCCAGCTCTGCTGGCAGGCGCGGCAGACGGGCTGCGTTTGCCAGCGCCCGCACATGGCACACAAGCCAGCCCATTTGGGCAGGCCGATGTGACCCCATGGTGTCAGCGACCGCGGCGAAAGCCCGGACAAGCATTTGGCAGGCATGGAATCAATATACTGAGCAGTCCCTCATGGAGGGAATCGCCCTTGCGTGGGCGTTCTAGTGGACGCCCCCAGTGGCCATGCCCCATGACCGACGCACCCTTGCCTTCCTCGTCCCCCTCCTCGTTGGAGGGCGGCAGCTTGCCGCCTCCCTGTTCGCCCGACCCGGTTGCCCTGCATCGCCAGCACGAGCGCCTGGCACGGCTGCGTCAGCGTCCTTGGCTCCACGACGAGGTCGCGCGTCGCCTGGCGGCCAAGCTCGAGCCGATTCGAATCGAGCCGCTCGATTGGGTCGACTGGTCGGCCTGGCTGGGGGGTGGGCAAAGCTTGGTGGCCCAGCGCTACCCCCAAGCCCGGCGCTGGGTGGTGGAACCCACGCCGTCGTTGGCTGAACGCAGTCGACTCGGTGCCCGGTCAGAGGCCGGGTGGCTCGGCCGCTTGCTGTCCGCGCAGCCGGTGGTGCTCACCGAACCCGTTCGCCAGGCGCCGTGGCCCAAGGCTGGGGTGCAAATGCTCTGGGCCAACATGACCTTGCATGGCGCCCCGGATCTCAAGTCGCTGATGGGGGCCTGGCACCGTCACCTGTCGGTTGGCGGCTTCCTGATGTGCTCGGGCCTGGGGCCTGACACGGCTCGCGAGCTGCGCGGCTTGTATCGAGAGCTGGGCTGGCCGATGCCCACCATCGATTTCATCGACATGCACGACCTGGGGGACGAGCTGCTGCAGGCTGGCTTCAGCGACCCTGTCATGGACATGGAACGCCTGACCCTGACCTGGGCCAGCCCCGAAGCCATGCTCGAAGAGTTGCGCACCTGGGGGGGCAACGTCTCTCGCGGTCGCATGCCCGGGCTGCGCACCCCCGGCTGGAAACAGCGCCTGATCGAACGCATGGGCGAGCGCCTCATGCAGCCGGACGGCCGCATCGCGCTGACGGTTGAGCTGGTTTACGGCCATGCCGTCAAACCAGAGCCCCGCGCCAAGGTCGCCCCGGAGACCCGGGTGTCGCTCGATGACATGCGTCGGATGGTGCGCAAGCCGGGCCATCCCTGATGCCTGGCGGCTGCTGCGTCGCGGCACCGTGACATTCCCGCACAAACTGCGGGTTATTCATAGCATGCCTTGCATGATTCCTTGTTGAGGCAGCGCAAGTGGCTGGCTAGAATGATTTTCATCGGACGAAGGGCACCCCCCGACCTCCGTGTCCATGCTGGAGTGATCCTCCAGGTGTGAATTCAGCCAGCCGGAGACTTGGCGAGATGACCGCCACAGCGTCACCCGTCCGCATGCTGCCCAACGCCCCGATGCGATTCGGGGTGTGGCGCGCCCTCCCGGTGTCTCGGCGCTCGCGACAGGCTTCTGTCTCAGAAGCCTGGCAGGCGGAGTGGCGTCTGCCTCGCGTGATGCCGATATCGACCTCCCGTTTTGTTTTCTGCAGCCTGGCTCTCCTCGTTTTATGGAGCTTGACGCTCGTGCTGGCTGGCGGCTCCTGGCGAGCTTGGGGGCCTGGCTTGGCGGGTGGCTGTTTGCTGACACTCGCTGGTGCTGCATTGCTAGCTCGCATGTCCTCCGACGGTGAGCACATCGCCATGCACCGGGGCCTGGTCCGCGTGACTCGCCGCCAAGGCGGGCGGGTGCGCACCACCGATTTCCTGCCTCGCTGGGTGCGCATCGAGCCCGAACAGCACGATCGCTCTCTGGTTCGCCTGTCCGGGCAGGGTCGATCGGTCACGGTCGGCGAACACATCCAGCCCCAGGAGCGTCGACAGCTGGCGGACGAGCTCCGCTGGGCGCTGAGGCAACTGGACGACTGATTTCCCCACCGCATCGCCCGGCCTGACGCGCACAGAGCGCGCCAAGCCAGACACCGCGTTCCACCCATGACGTGAAGAGCAACGAGATGAGCCAAGTTCCTGGGATCCGAATGAATGCATGGCGCCGCCCCATCGTCGCCATGGCCTCGCTGTGCCTGGCGGCCTCTGCCTGGGCCGTCAACGACTTGCCTGGCGGCCCCGCCGTGGGCCAGATCGACCTGCACCCGCCGGTCACCAAGATCGCCGCCGCCCAGCAAGACCTGCACTACCTGATGCTCTACATCTGCCTGGCCATCTTCATCGGTGTGTTCGGGGTGATGTTCTATTCCATCTACAAGCATCGCAAGTCCAAGGGCCACAAGCCTGCCGATTTCCACGAGTCCACGACCGTCGAAATCATCTGGACCATCGTGCCCTTCCTGATCGTCATCGGCATGGCTTTGCCGGCCACCAAGGTGGTCGTGGCCCAGAAGGACACCACCAACGCCGACATCACCATCAAAGCGGTGGGCATGCAGTGGAAGTGGGGCTACGAGTACATCACCGGCGAAGGCGAGGGCATCCAGTTCATCTCGACGCTCGATGCCAGCCAGCGCGCCCTGTCGGATGCTGGCACGCCCGCAGGCGACAACTACCTGCTGAAGGTCGACAACGCCATGGTGGTGCCGGTGGACAAGAAGGTGCGCATCATCACCACGGCCAACGACGTCATCCACTCCTTCATGGTGCCGGCCTTCGGCATCAAGCAAGACGCCATCCCCGGCTTCGTGCGCGACACCTGGTTCCGTGCCGAGAAGGTGGGTGACTACTACGGCCAATGCGTCGAGCTGTGCGGCAAGGAGCACGCCTACATGCCGATCCACGTCAAGGTCGTGACGGCCGAGGCCTATGCCAAGTGGGTCGAAGACAAGCGCAAGGAAATCGCGGCCAAGGCCGATGACCCGAACAAGGTCTGGACGCTTGAGGCGCTGGTGGCGCGCGGCGAGAAGGTCTACAACGCCAACTGCGCGGCCTGTCACCAGCCCAACGGCAAGGGTGGCGGTGCCATCAAGGCCCTCGACGCCTCGCCCTTGGTGCTCGACGCCGACCGCGGCAAGGAGATCCACGTGCTGCTCAACGGCCAGAACAACATCATGCCGGCCTGGAAACAGCTGTCCGACACCGAAATCGCAGCCGTCATCACCTTCACCAAGAACCACTGGTCGAACAAGACGGGCCAGATCGTGCAGCCCGCCGAGGTGCTGGCTGCGCGCAAGTGAGCCGAACCGCTGCACCGAGAACCGACAGATCTGATCTTCGAAAGGACGCTCCATGAGCGCAGTGCTTGACCACGGTGGCCACGGCCACGACGACCACCACGACCACCCGCACGGCTGGCGTCGCTGGGTGTACGCCACCAACCACAAGGACATCGGTACCCTGTACATGCTGTTCTCGCTGACCATGCTGATGATCGGCGGGGTGCTGGCGCTGGGCATCCGCGCCGAGCTGTTCAAGCCGGGTCTGCAGCTGGTCAACCCCGAGTTGTTCAACCAGCTCACGACCATGCACGGCATCATCATGGTGTTCGGCGCGATCATGCCGGCCTTCGTGGGTTTTGCGAACTGGATGCTGCCGCTGCAGATCGGCGCCTCCGACATGGCTTTTGCGCGCATGAACAACTTCAGCTTCTGGCTGATGATCCCGGCGGCGCTCATGCTGGTGAGCTCGTTCTTCATGCCCGGTGGCGCCCCCGCCGCGGGCTGGACGCTGTACGCGCCGCTCACGCTGCAGATGGGCCCCTCGATGGACGCGGGCATCTTCGCGATGCACATCCTGGGCGCTTCGTCGATCATGGGCTCGATCAACATCATCGTGACCATCCTGAACATGCGCGCGCCGGGCATGACGCTCATGAAGATGCCCATGTTCGCCTGGACCTGGCTGATCACGGCCTACCTGCTGATCGCGGTGATGCCCGTGCTGGCTGGTGCCATCACCATGACGCTGACGGACCGCCACTTCGGCACCAGCTTCTTCAACCCCGCTGGCGGCGGTGACCCGGTGATGTACCAGCACATCTTCTGGTTCTTCGGTCACCCCGAGGTCTACATCATGATCTTGCCGGCCTTCGGCATCATCAGCCAGATCGTGCCGGCCTTCGCCCGCAAGAAGCTGTTCGGCTACGCCTCGATGGTGTACGCCACGGCCTCCATCGCCATCCTGAGCTTCATCGTCTGGGCCCACCACATGTTCGCCACCGGCATGCCGGTCACGGGCCAGTTGTTCTTCATGTACGCGACCATGCTGATCTCGGTGCCCACGGGCGTGAAGGTCTTCAACTGGATCGCCACCATGTGGCGCGGCTCGATGACCTTCGAGAGCCCGATGCTTTGGGCCGTGGGCTTCATCTTCGTGTTCACCATGGGCGGCTTCACCGGGCTGATCTGCTCGGTGGCGCCCATCGACACCCAAATCCAGGACACCTACTACGTGGTGGCCCACTTCCACTACGTGCTGGTGGCCGGCTCGCTGTTCGCGCTGTTCGCCGGTTTCTATTACTGGGCCCCCAAGTGGACGGGCGTGATGGTGCCGGAGTGGAAGGGCAAGCTGCACTTCTGGTGGTCGCTGATCGCCTTCAACGTCACATTCTTCCCGATGCACTTCCTGGGCCTGGCGGGCATGCCGCGTCGTTATGCCGACTACCCCATGCAGTTCGCCGATTACAACGCCTTGGCTTCGGTGGGTGCCTTCGCCTTCGGTTTCGCCCAGGTTTACTTCATCTTCGGTGTGCTGATCCCCGCCATGCGTGGCAAGGGTGAGCCGGCGCCGGCCAAGCCCTGGGAAGGCGCCGAAGGCCTGGAATGGGAAGTGCCGTCGCCGGCCCCCTTCCACACCTTCGAGAACCCGCCCAAGCTGGACGCCACCGCCACCAAGGTGATCGGCTGAGGAAAGAGACATGTCCCAGTTCGCCGACACCACCGACAAGCTGGCCCAGCGCGCGCGCAACGTGCGCATGGCCCTGATCCTGGCCTCGATTGCCGCTGCGTTTTTCGTCGGCTTCGTGGTCAAGATCACCCTGTTGGGCAAGGCATGAGTCAAGTGCCGCGTCCCGTCGGGTCGGCCTGGGTGGCCCGCTTGCGCAGGGCCAACTTGCAGATGGTGGGCAAGCTCGTGGTCGTCACCGGGGTGATGTTCGGTTTTGGTTACGCGATGGTGCCCATTTACAAGCACATCTGCGAGGCCCTGGGCATCAACGTGCTCTCGCTGTCCGAGCAGCAGGTCTCGCGTGCAGGACAGGGCAAGGTCAACACCCAGGTCGATCGCAGCCGCACCATCACCGTCGAGTTCGATGCGAACGCGCGAGGGCCTTGGGGTTTCAAGCCCGAGGTGCGTTCGGTGAAGGTGCACCCGGGTGAAATCGCCACCGTGGTCTACGAGTTCACCAACGAGCAGGACCGAACGATGGCCGCACAAGCCATCCCCAGCTACGCACCGAAGCAGGCCACTTCACACTTCAACAAGATGGAGTGCTTCTGCTTCACGGAGCACACGCTCAAGCCCGGCGAGAGCAAGCGCTGGCCGGTGGTGTTCGTGATCGACCCCAAGTTGCCGAAAGACGTTTCAACCATCACCCTGTCCTACACCTTCTTCGAGGTGGGCGGCAAGGTGCCGGCGGCGCCGAAAGGGGCGGTGTGAGCGAGGACTTGAAGCAGGCGGTGCAGCGCAAGGGTTCGTTCTGGCAGACGGTCAAGGCAGTTGGGTGGTCGTTCTTCGGGGTGCGCAAGGCCTCTGGGTACGAAGAAGACATCTCCAAGGTCAACCCGGTGCACGTGATCGTGGCGGGGTTGCTGGCTGCAGTGTTGTTCGTGCTGGGCTTGGTTGTTTTGGTGAAGTGGGTCGTGGCCAGTGGTGCGGCGACCTGAAGGTTTCATGTGTTGAAGTGATGCGCTCAAGGGCGTTCAAGGTCTGAGGAGATCGTGATGTCGACAGCGGTGAACAAGGGGCAGGCCCCCTACTACTACGTGCCAGGGCCGTCTCGGCACCCGGTCATGGCCTCGATCGGCCTGTTCTTTGTCATCCTGGGTGCGGGGCAGTGGGTCAATGGCTCCAGTTGGGCGCCGTATGCCTTGGCCTTCGGGTTGGTGTGGTGGCTGGTGGTGCTCAAACAATGGTTCTCGCAAGCCATCGGTGAATCCGAGAGTGGGCTCTACAGCGACCGCATCGACGTGTCCTTCCGCTGGAGCATGGCCTGGTTCATCTTCTCCGAGGTGATGTTCTTTGGCGCTTTCTTCGGGGCGCTGTACTGGGCGCGTCTGCATGTGCTGCCGTCGCTGGGCAACATCGAGAACGCCTTGCTCTGGCCTGACTTCAAGGCCATCTGGCCTTCCGAGATGGCCGGCGCCACGGGCTCGCCCGCGGGCACGGTCGAGCCCTTCCGCACCATGGGCCCCTGGCCTTTGCCGACGATCAACACGGCTTTGCTGTTGACCTCGGGTGTGACGCTGACCGTGGCTCACCACGCGCTGCGCGAAAACCACCGTGGCAAGTGCATCGCCTTCATGTGGATGACGGTGTTGCTGGGCGTGGCCTTCCTGATCTGCCAGGGCTACGAGTACTACGAAGCGTATGCCCACCTGAACCTGAAGCTGACGTCGGGCATCTACGGCTCGACCTTCTTCATGCTGACGGGCTTTCACGGCATGCACGTGTTCGTGGGCATGCTGATGCTGCTGTTCATCACGCTGCGCCTGCAAAAGGGGCACTTCACACCCGAGCGCCACTTCGGTTTTGAAGGCGCCGCCTGGTACTGGCACTTCGTCGACGTGGTCTGGCTGGGCCTGTACGTGGTGGTGTACTGGTTGTGAGGCCCATGCCTGTTGCCGGCTTGGGCTGGCAACGGGCGTCACCGAACCAGCAAGGCGCTCCCAGGAGCGCCTTTTCCATTCAGCCCCCCAGCGGCACGCCAGTTGGGTGGATCCAGCCCATCTTGTAGGCGACCAGGATGAACGCGAACAGCGCAATCGACAGGCCCACGCGCAGCGCCAGCGCACGCACCATCCGGTTGCTCTTGGGTTGGCCGTCGCGGCCATCTTGCAACAGGGCGCGACCGGCAAAGGCCAGGGCCACCACAATGGCCACCAGGGCCAGCAAAAAGACGATCTTCATGCGCTGGATGATGTCCGCCTGAGCTTTGCGGAGACCACAGGATGAACCCGATGCACAAGCGCTGGCTGGCGGTGGCCGCGGGCGTGACCGCTGCCATGCTGACGGCCCGCCTGGGCGTGTGGCAGCTCGACCGCGCTGCCGAAAAAA
>NZ_DCXA01000006.1:0-5204 GCF_002328915.1 Aquabacterium sp. UBA2148 | reverse complement strand
TGGGCTTGCCATGGCTGTTCGAGACGCAACCGCGACCGATGTCGCCCGATGTCCGCATCGTGCAGGCCGGGCCGCACGCCTCAGCCGATGCCGAGGCATCGCCCCGGGCCACCAGTGGCCGGGTGGCGCAGGCGCAGTCACAGCATCAATCGCGAGAGGCTCGTGTGGTCAACATCACGCCGCCCGTTGACACGCCAGATGCGCCGGGTGCCAACACGCAGTCGCCCGCCAAGGCTCAGGCGGATGCGCAAGCCGGTTCGCGTGAAGAGGGCCGCGCCGATGACGGCGCGAAGGCTGCGCCCAAGGTCTCACCCGCTGAAATCACCCGTCAGCCGGACAAGGCGGCCGCGAAGCCTGCCG
Organism: Aquabacterium sp. UBA2148; assembly: GCF_002328915.1. Classification (NCBI taxonomy): domain Bacteria; kingdom Pseudomonadati; phylum Pseudomonadota; class Betaproteobacteria; order Burkholderiales; family Sphaerotilaceae; genus Aquabacterium; species Aquabacterium sp. UBA2148. The sequence continues at coordinate 4,844 of NZ_DCXA01000006.1, read as the reverse complement.
ACAAATCCGCTGCCAAGGTGCCGGATAAGGCCCCTGACAAGCCCGCAAAAACAGCTGTCAAGCCGCCTGAAAAAGCCGCCGACAAAAAGCCCGACTCCAAGGCAAGCGATGCCCGCTATGTTGTGCAGTTCGGAGCCTTTGCCGACGTCAACGCTGCCCGCGAGGCCCGCCAGAAGGCCGAGCGCATGGGTCTGAAGACCTACGCTCAGCAGGTGGACACCCCGCAAGGCAAACGCATCCGCGTGCGCCTGGGCCCCTTTGCCGACAAGGCCGAGGCCGACAAGGCCCTGGCCACCCTGCGCAAGGGCGGGCTCAATGGCAACGTCCTGACGCTCTGAAGCGGGAAAGGCGAGCTGCACCGTGGAGGGCATCACCCCCATCACCACCTTGTCGTCCGGCCCGGCCTGGACCTGGTTGGACATCGCCTTGCTGGCTGGTTTGCTGGGGTCGGTTGTGCTGGGCGCCTGGCGCGGCCTGGTGACCGAGTTGCTGGCCCTCATGGGCTGGGTCGTGGCCTGGTTGGCGGCTCGTTTCCTGGGCGCCGATGTCGCCCGCCACGTGCCTGTGGGCCAACCGGGCGACCAGCTCAACCTGCTGTCGGGCATGGTGCTGGCGTTTGTGGGAGCCTGGCTGGCCTGGGCGCTGCTGTCCTGGGGCATCTCGAAGCTCATCCAGGCCTCGGGTCTGGGCGGATCAGATCGTTTGCTGGGGGCTGTTTTCGGCCTGCTGAGGGGGCTGCTGGCGGCCCTCGCCGTGTACGTGCTCGTGAGCATGACGCCGGTGGCGCAAGCCGATTCGTGGCGCGCTTCACGGGGCGTGGCCTGGCTGGGCACCGTTCTGCAGGGGCTTCGCCCCATCCTGCCTCCCGAGGTGGTCCAATTCCTGCCGGCGCCCTCGATGCCTTGATGGCGACGGACTGAGTTTTTTTGACATTTGTTTTTCCGGGCTCAGGTCCGGTGTGAGGTGAACCATGTGCGGCATCGTGGGTGTGATTTCGAAGACGCCCGTCAACCAGCTGATCTATGACGCGCTGCTGCTGCTGCAGCACCGTGGACAGGACGCCGCCGGCATCGTGACCGCCGGCCCCGACGCGCACGGCCGCAAGTTCTTCATGCACAAGGCGCGCGGCATGGTCAAGGACGTCTTCCGCACCCGCAACATGCGTGCGCTGCCCGGCACCGTGGGCCTGGGCCAGGTGCGTTACCCGACCGCCGGCAACGCCTTCAACGAAGAAGAGGCCCAGCCCTTCTACGTCAACGCGCCTTTCGGCCTGGTGCTGGTGCACAACGGCAACCTGACCAACGCACACGATCTGCGCAAAGAGCTGTTCGACATCGACCGCCGCCACCTCAACACCGACAGCGACACCGAGGTGCTGCTCAACGTGTTCGCGCATGAGCTGGAGCTGGCGGGCCGCGACCTGCCGCTGACCCCGGCTGCCGTCTTCAAGGCGGTGCGAGCTGTCAACAAGCGCATCAAGGGCTCCTATGCCGTGATCTGCCTGATCGCAGGCTATGGCCTGGTGGCCTTCCGCGACCCCTTCGGCATCCGTCCGATGTGCTACGGTGAGGCCGACCTGCCCGAGGGCCGCGAGGTCATGGTGGCCAGCGAGTCGGTGGCGCTGGAAGGCACCAGCCACAAGTTCGTTCGTGACGTCGCCCCTGGCGAAGCCCTGTTCATCGACCTCGACGGCGTGGTGCACGCGGAGCAATGTGCCGAGAAGGCCGTGCTCAACCCCTGCATGTTCGAATACTTCTACCTGGCTCGCCCCGACTCCACCATCGACGGCGTATCGGTCTACCAGGCTCGCCTGAACATGGGCGAGACCCTGGCTCAGCGCGTCATCTCGACCATGCCCCCGTCCGAGATCGACGTGGTCATCCCCATTCCCGAATCGAGCTGCCCCTCGGCCATGCAGCTGGCCCAGAAGCTCGGCAAGCCCTACCGCGAAGGCTTCGTCAAGAACCGCTACGTGGGCCGCACCTTCATCATGCCGGGGCAGGGCGCGCGCAAGAAGTCCGTGCGCCAGAAGCTCAACGCCATCGGCCTGGAGTTCAAGGGCCGCAACGTGCTGCTGGTCGATGACTCCATCGTGCGCGGCACCACCTCCAAGGAAATCGTGCAGATGGCCCGCGAAGCCGGTGCCAACAAGGTCTACCTGGCTTCGGCCGCGCCGCCGGTGCGCTTCCCCAACGTCTACGGCATCGACATGCCCACCAAGAGCGAACTCGTGGCCCATGGCCGCTCGCTGGAAGAGGTGCGCCAGATCATCGGCTGCGATGCCCTGATCTATCAGGATGTCGATGCGATGAAGAAGGTGGTCGGCAGGCTCAACCCCAAGATCCAGGGTTTCGAGGCCTCGTGCTTTGACGGCACCTACATCACGGGTGACGTCAGCGCCGAAGATTTCGCCGCCATCCAGTCGCAACGCCTGACGCAAAAAGGCGAAGAAGAAGCCATCAACTCACGCCTGGCCCTGCAAAGTCACAGCGACGAGTGAGAACCTTGAACAGGCCCTGGCTTGCGTGAGCAGGCCGGGTTCAGAGGAGGCCGCATGGCCAAGTCCGACAACCAGACCGACGACAAGAAGCGCCTGCCCCGCAAAGACCTGCCGCCCGATGCCCGCATCGAGACGCTGTCTGTGCGCGAGGGCCTGCCGCCCACGCAATGGGGTGAGAACTCCGAAGCGCTGTTCCTGACCAGCAGCTTCAACCACCCCGATGCGGCCACGGCCGCCGCGCGCTTTGCCAACGAAGAAGAAGCCTTCGTCTACACGCGCTTCACCAACCCCACCACGATGATGTTCGAGCGCCGCCTGGCCGCGCTCGAGGGCACCGAGGCTGCCATCGCCACGTCCAGCGGCATGAGCGCCATCTTGCTGCTGGTCATGGGCCTGCTCAAGTCGGGCGACCACATCGTGTGTTCGCAAAGCGTGTTCGGCTCGACCATCACGCTGCTGCAGACGCAGTTCGGCAAGTTCGGCATCGAGACCACCTTCGTGTCGCAGACCGATGTCGGTGCCTGGCGTGCGGCGGTCAAGCCCAACACCAAGCTGTTCTTTGCCGAAACGCCCAGCAACCCGTTGACCGAGGTCTGCGACATCGCTGCGCTGGCCGAGATCGCGCACGCCGACGGTGCCTTGCTGGCCGTGGACAACTGCTTTTGCACGCCTGCGCTGCAAAAGCCTGTCGACCTGGGCGCCGACCTGATCATCCACTCCGGCACCAAGTACCTCGATGGTCAAGGCCGCGTGCTGGCCGGTGCTGTTTGCGGCCCCGACGCCATCATCAATGGCCCGCTGATGAGCACGTTGCGCGGCGCAGGCATGACGCTGGCGCCCTTCAACGCCTGGGTCGTGCTCAAGGGCCTGGAGACGCTGTCCATCCGCATGGCCGCGCAAAGTGCCAATGCCTTGACGCTGGCTCAGTGGTTGGAGCAGCAGCCGCAGGTTGACCAGGTCTACTACCCCGGCCTGCCGAGCCACCCGCAACATGCGCTGGCCATGAAGCAGCAAAACGGTTGCGGTGGCGCGGTGGTGTCCTTCACCACCAAGCCCGCGCAGGGCGCCATCACCGTGCCTGCGCCCGCGGTGCTGAGCGATGACGCCAAGCGCCTGCGCCAAGCCGCCTTCCACGTGATCGACCACACCCGGCTGTGCTCCATCACCTCCAACCTGGGTGACACCAAGACCCTCGTCACGCACCCGTCGAGCACCTCGCACGGGCGCCTGACCGAAGACCAACGCCTGGCCGCCGGCATCACGCAGGGCATGATCCGCGTGGCCGTGGGCCTGGAACACATCGACGACCTCACGGCCGACCTCGCCCGTGGTCTCGACACCCTGAACGCCTGAACGGCGCCTGAAGATCGACCGATCCCCACATGTCCCAAGTCCGCACCCGCTTTGCCCCGTCGCCCACCGGCTTCATCCACCTGGGCAACATCCGCTCGGCCCTTTACCCCTGGGCCTTCGCGCGCGCCAACAAGGGCGTTTTCATCCTGCGCATCGAAGACACCGACGAGGAGCGTTCCTCGCAGGCCGCCGTCGACGTCATCCTTGACGGCATGCAGTGGCTGGGCCTGAACCACGACGAAGGCCCGTTCTACCAAATGCAGCGCATGGACCGCTACAAAGAGGTCGTGCAGCAGATGCTGGACAAGGGGCTGATCTACCCCTGCTACATGAGCTCGGCCGAACTCGATGCCCTGCGCGAAAAGCAGATGGCCAACAAGGAAAAGCCCCGCTACGACGGCACCTGGCGGCCCGAGCCCGGCAAGACCCTGCCGCCCGTGCCCGCTGGTGTGAAGCCCGTTCTGCGTTTCAAGAACCCTCAAAGCGGCAGCGTCGTGTGGGAAGACAAGGTCAAGGGCCGCATCGAGATCAGCAACGACGAGCTCGATGACCTGGTGATCGCGCGCCCGGCAGCAGAAGGCTCGGACAGCATCGTCGGCACGCCCACCTACAACTTCTGCGTCGTGGTCGACGACATGGACATGGGCATCACCCACGTCATCCGCGGTGACGACCATGTCAACAACACCCCGCGCCAGATCAACATCCTGCGCGCCCTCGGCCAAGAGCCGCCTGTGTACGCCCACCTGCCCACCGTGATGACCGAAACGGTGGACGAGCACGGCGAGAAGCACGTCTCCAAGATGTCCAAGCGCCATGGCGCCAAGGCCGTCACGCAGTACCGCGACGAAGGCTACCTGGCCGACGCCATCGTCAACTACCTGGCTCGCCTGGGCTGGAGCCACGGTGACGACGAGATCTTCTCGCGCGCCCAGTTCATCGAGTGGTTCAACCTCGATCACCTGGGCCGCAGCGCAAGCCAGTTCGACGA
>NZ_DCXA01000001.1:1537-3043 GCF_002328915.1 Aquabacterium sp. UBA2148 | reverse complement strand
ATCGCCACCGTCAAGGGCGACGTGCACGACATCGGCAAGAACATCGTCACCGTGGTCCTGCAGTGCAACAACTTCGAGGTGGTCAACATGGGCGTGATGGTCCCGTGCAAGGACATCCTCGACAAGGCCAAGGAAGAAGGCGCGGACATCATCGGCCTGTCGGGCCTGATCACGCCGTCGCTGGAAGAGATGCAGTACGTCGCCGCCGAAATGGAGCGCGACGAGTACTTCCGCAGCCGCCAGACCCCGCTGCTGATCGGCGGCGCCACCTGCTCGCGCGTGCACACCGCCGTGAAGATCGCGCCGAATTTCAGCGGACCGGTGGTCTACGTGCCCGATGCCTCGCGCGCGGTGGGCGTCTGCTCGGAGCTGCTCAGCCCCGAGCGCCAAGCGGCCTACATCGCCGAGCTCAATGCCGACTACGACAAGGTGCGCCAACTGCACGCCAACAAGAAGGCCACGCCGATGGTGTCGCTGGCCGAGGCGCGCGCCAACAAGGCCATCGTCGACTTTGAAACCCATGCGCCCGATGCACCCAAGTTCATCGGCCGCCGCGTGTTCAAGAACTACGACCTGGGCGAGCTGGCGGCCTACATCGACTGGGCGCCCTTCTTCCAGACCTGGGACTTGCACGGCGCCTACCCCGCCATCCTCGAAGATGCCGTGGTGGGTGAAGAGGCCAAGAAGGTCTACGCCGACGCGCAGGCCATGCTCAAGAAGATCGTCGAAGGCCGCTGGCTGGTGGCCAACGGCGTGATCGGCCTGTACCCCGCCAACACGGTGGACGACGACGCCATCGTGCTGTACGCCGACGAAACCCGCTCGACCGAGCTGCTGCGCTGGCACCCGCTGCGCATGCAGACCGAGCGCCCGGTGGTCGATGGCGTCAAACGCCCCAACCGCTCGCTGGCCGACTTCGTGGCGCCGCGCCCGGACGCCGGCGGCAAGAAGGACTACGTCGGCATGTTCGCTGTGACCGCAGGCCTGAACATCGAGAAAAAGGAAGCCGAGTTCATGGCCCACCATGACGACTACTCGGCCATCATGCTCAAGGCCCTGGCCGACCGCCTGGCCGAGGCCTTCGCCGAGCGCATGCACGAGCGCGTGCGCAAGGAGTTCTGGGGCTACGCCGAGGCCGAGTCGCTGGACAACGCGCAGCTCATCAAGGAGCAGTACCGCGGCATCCGCCCGGCCCCGGGCTACCCGGCCTGCCCCGACCACACGGTCAAGCGCGACATGTTCAAGGTGCTGGACGCCCACGACATCCACATGCACCTGACCGAGAGCCTGGCGATGATGCCGGCGGCCAGCGTGAGCGGCTTCTACATGGCCCACCCGCAGGCGGCTTACTTCAACGTGGGCAAGATCGCCAGCGATCAAGTGGCGGACTGGGCCCAACGCACCGGCTTGAGCCTCACCGACGCTGAGCGAGCGCTGGCACCGTTGCTCTGACGCCTGACCGGCTCCAACAAGCAAGGCGCTCCCTCAGGAGCGCCTTTTTTTCGC
>NZ_DCXA01000001.1:0-1455 GCF_002328915.1 Aquabacterium sp. UBA2148 | reverse complement strand
CAGGAGCGCCTTTTTTTCGCCTTTCGGATGCCGCGTGAGCACGCCCGGCCAATTGCTTCACGCGCGAAGAAAAAACACCTAAAATACTTCGCATGCAAAATAAACCCCGCCTGATCTTCCTGCTCAACAGCGCCCAGCGCCACCTGCAGCAGTGGATGGCCCAACAGACCGAGGCGGCGAGCCGCCAAGGTCAGCAGGCCCCCACCCCGGCTCAGAGCGGGGTGATCTTCGCCCTGGACAAGGCAGATGGCGCCACCATGGGCGAACTCGCGCAGACGCTCGACCTCGCGCCATCAGCCGTCTCGGGCCTGATCCAGCGCATGGAGGCCCTGGACTGGGTCACCCGCCACCCGTGTCCGCAAGACGGGCGCACCCAACGCGTCTGGCTGCGCCCGTCAGGCCAGAAGCTCATGCCCGTGCTCAGGCAGGCCACCACCCGCATCAATGCCCGCCTCACCGAAGGCTTCACCGAGGCCGAACTGCAGACCATCGCGCGCTGGCTGACCCACGTCCAGCGACTCGACCAGGTCGATCAACCGGAGACCTGAGATGTCCCAGAACACGCCCGATACCGCGATGCAAACCATCGACATCACCTGCCATGACGGCACCCTGCTCAAGGGCCACTTCCTGCCCGCGCACGCAGGTGGGCAGGCTGCCACGCACGCCCCGGTTCTGCTGTGCCCAGCCACGGGCGTGAAGCAACACTTCTACCTGCGCTTTGCCACCTGGCTGGCCGCCCAGGGTCACGACGTGATGGTCTTCGACTACCGTGGCATCGGCCTGTCGCTGCAGGGCAAGCTGCAAGACAGCCGCGCCACGCTGGCCGAATGGGGCCAACAGGACCAGGTTGCCGCGCTCGACTGGCTGGTGCGACACACGGGCCACGATCAGGTCCTGCTCATCGGTCACAGCGCTGGCGGCCAGATGATCGGCCTGCTGCCCAACCACCGCCACGTCAGCCGACTGGTTGGCGTGGCCGCGTCGACCGGTTGGTTCCGCGGCATGAAGCCGAGCTTTCGCCTCAAGGCTCGGCTGGGTCTGCGCTGCCTGGTGCCGCTGGGCACGCTCATCAAGGGTTACGCGCCAACGGCGGCCGTTGGCCTGGGCGAAGACTTGCCTGCGGCCGTTGCCCGGCAGTGGGGCCAGTGGTGCGCGGCTGGCGGTTACGCGACCAACGCCGTCAAAGGCAGGCCGCAGCTGGACTTCCATGGTGACATCCGCATCCCCATCACCGTCTTCCACGCCACCGACGACGACATCGCCACCCCCACCACCGTGACCGACCTGATGCGCACCTTCCCCGCCGCGCGCAAGCAGGTGCGACACATTGCGCCAGGCGAACACGGGCTGAAGTCCATTGGCCACATCGATTGGTTTCGCAGCTCGCACCAGGCGCTGTGGCCCCTGCTGGCACAGGCCCTGCGCGAGCCCAACTGATGGCACCCATGACGC
>NZ_DCXA01000002.1:3074-3890 GCF_002328915.1 Aquabacterium sp. UBA2148 | reverse complement strand
TGGGGCCGCAGGGGTGAGGCTCAGGCAACCTTCGAGGGCCCGCGCCCCGCGTTCGGCCTGCCGCAAGGCCCTCAGGCAGAATGCAGCCCGACATGCTCAACGCCCTCCAACGCCTGAGCCACTGGCCCCTCTGCCTGCTGCACCCCCTGGGCGCGGCCATGGGCTGGCTGGCCTACCTCGGCTCGCCCAGTTACCGCCGCCGCCTCAAGGCCCACACCGACGCGGTGGGCTTGAGTCGCAGCCAGCGCTGGGCGGCGGTCGGCCACGCCGGCAAGATGGTGGGTGAGCTGCCCCTGATGTGGGGCCGCCCGCGCGAGGAGGCCTTCGGTGAGCGCGTGCAATGGCGCCACCCCGAAGTCGTCACGCAGGCGCTGGCAGAGGGCAAAGGCCTGCTGCTGCTGACGCCCCACCTGGGCTGCTTCGAGGTCACGGCGCAGGCTTATGCCGAGCGCTTCGGTGCGCAACAACCGATCACCGCGCTCTACCGCCCTGCCAAGCAGGCCTGGCTGGCCGAGGTGATGAAGGACTCGCGCAACCGCCCCGGCATGCTCACCAGCCCCGCCACCCTGGGCGGCGTGCGCCAGATGCTGCGCGCCCTCAAATCGGGTCAGACCGTGGGCCTGCTGCCCGACCAGGTGCCGCCCGAGGGCATGGGCGCCTGGGCGCCTTTCTTCGGCCGCCCCGCCTACACGATGACCATGGCCGCCAAGCTGGTCGCTCAGACGCGCTGCGCCGTCGTGCTGCTGCGGGGCGAACGCCTGGGCTGGCTGGCGCGCCGCCGCCAGGGCTGCAGCTACGTCGTGCACGCCAGCCGGG
>NZ_DCXA01000002.1:0-3013 GCF_002328915.1 Aquabacterium sp. UBA2148 | reverse complement strand
TCCGGGTCGCCCCGCAGACCGAAGCGCTCCTGGCCGCAGGCGATGCGGCAGAATCCGCAGCCGCCATCAACCGGCTGATGGAAGACCTGATCATGCAAGCACCCGAGCAGTACCTGTGGGGTTACAACCGCTACAAGGGCCCCCGCGCTGAAATCCTGACGTCGGCAACAAAAAGCGAGAAAGCCGCCTGATGGCAACCAAAGACGGCAACTTGCCAAAAGAAGTCGCCATCCGGCTCGGCCTGGGCGTGCTGTGGACGCTGCAGTGGCTGCCCCTGCCGGTGCTGGCCGCCTTCGCTCGCGGCCTGGGCGCCCTGCTCTACCGCCTGGCCGGCTCACGCCGCAAGGTGGGCTTGCGCAACCTCGAGCTCTGTTTCCCGGAGATGCCCCTGGCCGAGCGCCAGGCCCTGCTCCAGCGTCACTTCCAGTGGCTCACGCAAAGCCTGCTCGACCGCGCCGTGCTGTGGTGGGCGCCCGAGTCGCGCATCCGGCGCCTCATCGAGGTCGAAGGCGACATCGGCCTGGCCGAGCGCGTGTGGCAGCGGGAGCAGCGCGCCACCATGTGGCTGTGCCCGCACTTTGTCGGCCTGGACGTGGCCGGCGCGGCCATCCTGCTCAAGCAGCCGCGTCCCGGCGCCTCCATCTACCAGGCACAAAGCCACCCGCTGATGGACCGGCTCATGAAGCAGGGCCGCCTGCGCTTTGGCGACGCCGAAATCTTCCCGCGCCAGGACTCGATCAAGCCGCTGCTGCGAGCCGTCAAAGCCGGTCGGGGGTTTTTCAACCTGCCGGACATGGACTTCGGCCTGCAGGACGCCACCTTCGTGCCCTTTTTCGGTGTGCCGGCGGCCACGCTGATGGCGCCTTCTCGCCTGGCGCGCATGCTCGACATGGTGGTGCAGCCCGTCATCGCCGAGATCCTGCCGGGCGGCCGTGGCTGGAAGGTCAAGTTCCTGCCTCCGCTCGAAGGCTTCCCCACCCGCGACGCCGAAGCCGACACGGCCGCCATGAACCGCTTCATCGAGCAGCAGATCCTGTTGCAGCCCGAGCAGTACCTGTGGGTGCACAAGCGCTTCAAGACCCGCCCCGAGGGCCTGCCCAGCCTGTATTGAGCTGGGCCGCCAGGCCGCACCCCGCGACGCCATCGCGTCGCCAACGTGATCCAGATCAAGCCCAAGCGGCTCAAGTTGGCGCAAAACCCGACCGATACCTCATGCGAGAGGGGCGCGCCACCCAGGGTGCCCCCGTGAACATTCGAGGAGTTCGGGCACATGAACTGGATCACCTGGTTGCGCGGCTATTCCATCCGCTCGCGACTGATCGCCTGCATGGCACTGGTCGTCGTCATCGGCAGCATCGTGGGGGCCGGCATGAGCTGGAAGCTGATGTCGCTGCAAGGCGAGTTCGACAGCTTTGCCCATGAAGAATTCACGGCCACCCAACGCATGGCCGACCTGGCGCTGAACCTCAGCAAGCTGCGCGGGCAAGAAAAGGCCGCCGTCATCAACACCGGGGACTCGGTCACCGTGGAAGGCCACGTCAAGGCCTGGGCGAGCGCACTGGCCGAAACCGGCAAGGCCACCGAAGCCCTGATCGCCTCCGCCCCGAACGATGAAATCCGCCAGGCCGCCACCAGCTTGAAACAAAAGCTGGCCGCCTACAGCCAGGCCCTGCGCCCGACCCTGGACCTCATCTCCAGCAACGCCTTGAGCACCTCGGGCGAGGCCTACCAGTCGACCGAAGGCGCCCGCCAGGAGGCCGACCAGGCCGAAGCCATCGCCGCGCAACTCAACGCCAGCATCACCGCCATCGCCGACGCGCGCCGCCAAACCGTCGAAGGCGAGGTGCAGTCCACCATCGTGTCGCTGTGGGCCTTGCTGTTGTCGCCGGGCGTCGTGTTCCTGCCGTTGATGGGCGCGACCATCTACTCGATCACCCGCCCGCTCAAGCGCGCCGAGGAGATCACCCAGGCCATCGCCCATGGCGACCTGACGCGCGAGATCCGGCCCAATGGCCAGGACGAAATCGCCCACCTGATGACGTCCATGAAGACCATGCAGGACGGCCTGCGCGACATGGTGGCCTCGGTGCGGGATTCGTCCGAGAGCATGCTGACCGCATCGACCGAGATCGCCGCCGGCAACCAGGACCTGTCCAACCGCACCGAGCAGACCGCCTCGAACCTGCAAGCCGCCGCCTCGTCGATGGATGAGCTCAGCAAGACGGTGGAGCACTCGGCCGACTCGGCCAACGTGGCCAACCAGCTGGCGTCGACGGCCAGCCAGCGCGCCGTCGTGGGCGGCGAGGTGGTCTCCAGCGTGGTGCAGCACATGGAAGACATCAGCGAAGCCTCGCGCAAGATCAACGACATCATCAGCGTGATCGACGGCATCGCCTTCCAGACCAACATCCTGGCCTTGAACGCCGCCGTGGAAGCAGCCCGAGCCGGCGAACAAGGCCGCGGCTTCGCGGTGGTGGCGGGCGAGGTGCGCTCGCTGGCGCAACGCAGCGCCGAGGCCGCGCGCGAGATCAAGACGCTGATCGGCCAGTCCACCGACCGCGTCGAAGTGGGCTCGCAGAAGGTGCGCGAAGCCGGCTCGGTGATGAACGAGATCGTCGACGCCATCCAGCGCGTGTCACACGCCATGGGCGAGATCGCCGACGCAACCCGCCAACAATCGGGCGGCATCGGGCAGGTGACGAACTCGGTGACCGAGCTCGACCACATGACCCAGCAAAACGCCGCCCTGGTCGAGCAGTCCGCCGCTGCGGCCGACAGCCTGCGCCAGCAGGCCATCGACCTGTCGAAAACGGTGCAGCGCTTTCACCTGAGCTGAGCCGCGCGCAGGGCACGGAGCCCGGGCGCGGCGCCGACCGCAGCAGGGGCTTGCCGACAGGCGGATAATCGCCTGCATGAAGCTGCGTTTCACCAAGATGCACGGCGCGGGCAACGACTTCGTCGTGCTCGACGCCACCCGCGGGCCGCTGCCTTTGAGCACGGCCCAATACCGTTT
>NZ_DCXA01000044.1:13336-13935 GCF_002328915.1 Aquabacterium sp. UBA2148 | reverse complement strand
TTCCAGACCAACATCCTGGCTTTGAACGCCGCAGTGGAGGCAGCCCGCGCAGGCGAGAACGGCCGTGGTTTTGCGGTCGTGGCCTCTGAAGTGCGAGCTTTGGCGCAACGCAGCGCCACCGCTGCGCGCGAAATCAAGGACCTGATCCAGGGCAGCGTCAGCAACGTCGAGCGTGGCAATGGCCTGGTGGCCGAAGCCGGCCAGACCATCCAGGATGCCGTGGAAGCGGTGCGCCGTGTGCAGCAGGTCGTTTCCGAGATCACCTCCTCGGCGCGCGAGCAGGCGACCGGCATCGGCCAGATCAGCGAAGCCGTCAGCGCCATCGACGAGACCATGCAGCAAAACGCCGCCATGGTCGAAGAGGCGGCTGCGGCGGCGGCCTCCTTGCGGCAGCAGTCGGAAAGCCTGCGCGGGGCGGTGGCCTTCTTCCAGGTCTGACCAGGGCCTGCCCTCTGCGAGAGGGGATCGGCGGCGCCCCTCAGGTCGGGCGCCCGCGCGAGGCGGCCCCCTCCACGGCGGTCGTTCCGACGAGGGAAGACAGGCCGGTGCGCCAGGGGGCGCACAGCGGCGACAATCGGGGGTCTGTCTGAAGCAGGCCC
>NZ_DCXA01000044.1:0-13258 GCF_002328915.1 Aquabacterium sp. UBA2148 | reverse complement strand
CCGCCGTGGCCGCTGGTGTGCGGACAGCCCCTTGTCTGCCTGTTTGTCCTGTCCGCGTGTCCGCCCTGCCCGAATCCCTCTCAGCCTCCCCGTCGGCTACCTTGTCCGCAGACCCCTTGCGCATCCTGCAGGAGGTCTTCGGCTACCCGGCCTTCCGGGGCCAGCAAGCCGCCGTCGTCGAGCGGGTGGCTTCGGGTGGCGATGCCCTGGTGCTCATGCCCACGGGTGGCGGCAAGAGCCTTTGTTATCAGGTGCCGGCCATTTCCCGTCATCGCCGGGGGCTGGGCGTCACCGTCGTCGTCTCGCCGCTGATCGCGTTGATGCACGACCAGGTTGGCGCGCTCGAAGAAGTTGGCGTGCACGCGGCCTTCCTCAACAGCACCCTGAGCAACGACGAGGCCCAGCACATCGAGCGCGAGATGATGTCCGGCCGCCTGGTGATGCTCTACGTGGCACCCGAGCGGGTCACCCACCCGCGTTTTCAGGCCCAGCTGGCCAGCCTGCACGAGCGCGGCCTGCTCAGCCTCTTCGCCATCGACGAGGCCCACTGCGTCAGCCAGTGGGGCCACGACTTCCGCGAAGACTACCTGCAGCTGAGCCTGCTGCACGAGCGCTACCCCGACGTGCCTCGCGTGGCGCTGACCGCCACCGCCGACGACCAGACCCGCGCCGACATGGTCACGCGCCTGGACCTGCATGCCGCCAGCGTCTTCCTCAGCAGCTTCGACCGCCCCAACATCCGCTACGCCCTGGTCGAGAAGGACAACCCCCGCCAGCAGTTGCTGCGCTTCATCCGCGACGAGCACGAGGGCGAAGCCGGCATCGTCTACTGCCAAAGCCGCAAGAAGGTCGAAGACACCGCCGAGTGGCTCAAAGAGCAGGGCATCTCGGCCCTGCCGTACCACGCAGGCCTGGATTCGGCCGTTCGCCAGCGCCATCAAGACCGCTTCCTGCGCGAAGACGGCCTGGTCATGGTGGCCACGGTGGCCTTCGGCATGGGCATCGACAAGCCCGATGTGCGCTTCGTCGCCCACCTCGACCTGCCCAAGAACATCGAGGCCTACTACCAGGAGACGGGTCGTGCCGGCCGCGACGGCGCCGAGGCCGAAGCCTGGCTGGCCTACGGCCTGGCCGACGTCGTCAACCAGCGCCGCATGATCGACGAGAGCCCGGCGCACGACGACTTCAAGCGCGTGCAGCGCGCCAAGCTCGACGCCCTGCTGGCCCTGGCCGAGGCCCACGACTGCCGCCGCGTGCGCCTGCTGGCCTACTTCGGCGAAGCCAGCCAGCCCTGCGGCAACTGCGACAACTGCCTGCACCCGCCCCAGACCTGGGACGGCACCGAAGCCGCCCGCAAGCTGCTCAGCGGCATCTACCGCTTCTGGCAGCACGGCCAGCAGCGCTTTGGCGCTGGCCACCTGATCGACGTGTTGCGCGGCCGGCGCACCGACAAGGTGGCGCAATACGGCCACGAATCGCTCAGCACCTTCGGCATCGGCGCCGACCTGTCGGAGGCGCTATGGCGCGCCGTGCTGCGCCAGCTCATCGCCCTGGGTCACGTCGTGGCCGAGGGTGAGTTCAACACCCTGGGCCTGAGCGCCAGCGCCCGCGCGGTGCTCAAAGGCGAGGTCGGCATCGTGCTCAAGCAGGCGGCCGAGCCGGGTTCGCGCAGCAAACCGGCGCGGGGCAAGGCCTCGGCCCCGCCCATCCCGCTCGACGGCGACGCGCTGGCCCGCTACGAATTGCTCAAAGCCTGGCGTGCCCAGGTGGCCCGCGAGCACAACCTGCCGGCCTACGTCGTCTTCCACGACGCCACCCTGGCCGAGATGGCGCGCCTGGCGCCCACCTCTCTGGGCGAGTTGGCCACGATCAGTGGGGTGGGGGCCAAGAAGCTCGAGGCCTACGGGGAGCAGATCCTGGCCGTGTGGGCTCGTTGAGTTTGTCCGGAATCTTCTGGATGCCCCAGTGTGGTGTGCTCGCAACTATTTTGGTGCGAATGCACCCCATAAGGGGGTAAACCTTCGTTTCTCTTGAGGGTTCGTCCTGAGTTTTGCCCGTTGATCCAACACAATCGGCAGCAGCTCGGCGATGTTCCGCCTGACTTTCCGGACGCCAAAAAGCGTTTGGTTGTCCTGGATGCACATTGTTGGTGCAAAAACCCTGAAGGAGAATCTGAATGAAAAAGCACTTGATCGCTCTGGCCGCCCTGGCCGCCGCCACCTCCGCCTTTGCCCAATCGTCCGTGACCCTGTACGGCAACCTGGACGTGTCCATCGGCCGCGACCAAAACAAGCCCTACGGCGCCCAGTCGAGCACCGTCACCAACATCGAATCGGGTCGCATGACCGAGTCGTACTTCGGCCTGCGTGGCACCGAAGACCTGGGTGGTGGCCTGAAGGCTGTCTTCAAGCTGGAATCTGAAATCGCCGTGGACAGCGGTGCTGCCTCGGGCGGTTCCTCGAACTTCTTCGGTCGCAACGCCTACGTTGGCGTCGCTGGTGACTTCGGTGCCGTGCACGCTGGCCGCCGTGAAAGCCTGTTCAAGGAAGAAACCACCAAGTTCAACCCCTTCGGCAACTCCGGCAGCTCCGGTGACTTCGCTTTCCTGAGCGTTGGCAGCGACAGCTGGTCCAACAGCCTGACCTACGTCTCGCCCAGCCTGTCCGGCCTGACCCTGTCGGCTCAAACCAGCCTGAAGGAAGCCAACGGCTCCACCGCCACCAACTACCGCTCGGGCGGCAACGCCGTGTCGGCCAACTACACCAACGGCCCCCTGGCCGCTTCGCTGGTGTACGGCGACGTGCGCAACACCCAAGGTGCTGCCACCAACCAGAAGCAAACCGGCTACCTGCTGGGCGCCAGCTATGACCTGACCGTGGCCAAGGTGTTCGCTCAGTACCAGAACGCCAAGATCTCGGTCAAGAACATCGACGGCGACGCCAAGACCCGTGACTTCCAACTGGGCGTGTCCGTGCCTGTTTCGGCCAACGGCGCTGTCCTGGCTTCGTTCGGTTCCGGCAAGCGGACCGTCGATGACACCGAAGGTGCAGACAAGTCCCGTCAGTACTCGCTGGGCTACACCCACAGCCTGTCCAAGCGCACCAGCGCTTACGCTGCCTACACCCGCGAGACCTACAAGGAAGGCATCGCCATCAACCCTGACCAAAAGTCCAGCCGCAACCTGCTGGCCGTTGGCCTGCGTCACGCTTTCTGAAGCATGACACCTGACCGCTGAACGCGGTCACCTTGTTTGAACCAGACTTGAAAGCGCCCCCTCGGGGGCGCTTTTTTTTGCCTCAAAACACCTGGCCTGGAGCTTGCTTATTGGCAGCCGGTCGTCCGGCCTCGCAAGTTGCGTAGATGCAACACACGGGGGTTCAAGTGAGCATGATTCTTGCTTAAATGATCGGCGAGGACAGTTTGTCCCAACAAGTTCCTCGGCACAGCTTGGCCTCGATTGCCTGCGGTGCAGAGATAACAACCTTCTTCCCATTGCTAGGAGAACCTGATGTTTGCAAAGAAGAACCTGGTGGCCGCCGCCGCCCTGCTGGCCCTGGTTGGCGCCGCCCAAGCCCAGTCCAGCGTCAAGCTGTACGGCTCGCTGGACGTTTCTTTTGGCTCTTACAAGCCCGTTGACATCGTCAACAACGAGCCCAAGTCGACGACCCGCGTTCAAAGCGGCGACATGATGACCAGCTTCATCGGCTTCTCCGGCGTGGAAGACCTGGGCGGTGGCCTGAAGGCCGAGTTCGCCCTGGAGTCCTTCATCGGTGTCGACAGCGGTTCGAACGTTCCCAACCAGGCTGGTCAGTTCTGGAGCCGTGCCTCGTGGGTCGGCCTGAGCGGTGGTTTCGGTAAGGTCATCCTGGGTCAGTACGACAACGCCATCTTCACCTCGGGCCTGCTGTACAACCCGTTCGGCAGCTCCATGACCTTCTCGCCCACCATGCGGCATTTCTATGACCTGGGCTCGACCAGCAGCGGCCTCAACAATGGCGTGTTCATCAACAGCAACTACACCGACACGGGCTGGGTGAACTCCATCACCTACGAAACCCCGGTGTTCGCTGGCTTCAGCGGTTCGCTGCAGTACTCGCCCAAGGAAAGCGCCGCCGCCGGCACCTCCAACAGCTACACCGTCTCGCTGGCCTACAACAATGGTCCCCTGAGCGCCATGGTGGTGTACCTCGAAGGTGGCGTGACGCCCGCTGCGGCTCCTGCTTACCCTGGCGAATACAAGGCCATCAACTTCGGCGCCAGCTACGACTTCGGCGTGCTGAAGGCCTTTGGCCAGTACACCAACTTCAAGTACGAAGACACCAGCCTGCTGCTGGGCGCATTCGACAAGTCTGACGTGCTGCAAGTCGGCGTGTCCGTGCCTGTTTCCGCCTCCGGCTCCATCCTGGCTTCCTACGGCCAAGCCAAGTGGAAGCTCGCCGACATCTTCGTGGGTGACGACGCCAAGAGCCGCATCTTCAGCCTGGGCTACGACCACTACATCAGCAAGCGCACCGACGTGTACGTCGCCTTCTCCAGCGAAAAGCTGTCCGACCTGAAGGGCGGTCGCACCTTCGCAGTGGGCGTCAAGCACGCTTTCTGATCGGGCTCGAGCGGGGGCTGCATCGCCAGTCCCTCGCACCGGACCACACAAGGCGCCTTCGGGCGCCTTTTTCATGTGCGTGCCATCTGTGCCCGATGCGCATGACCCGCATCAAGCAAGCTGGCACGCCAAATGCATATCCTCATGCGGGTTCGCTGATTGGTTCTCTCAGCTGGCGCCCGCCAGACACGAGCCAGGCAGCACGAGGGGCCTGCGGCTTTCGAGCCGTTTGTTTGACCAGAGCGTTTGGGCGCTCCCTTGGCGGGGAGCGCCCCTTTTTTTGCCCGTTCAGGGCCCGTGAGCGATCGGTGAATGGCCCGATCGCAGCCGCTCAGGCTCGCTCGAACTGGAACACCGCCGAGCTGGCCATCAGGTTGGGCCAGGTGCGCGCCACTTCGCCCTCGTGCAGCCCGAACGACTCCACGATGCGCAAGCCGTTGCGGCGCGCCAGCACCTCGAAATCGGCAAACGTGGCCACGCGGATGTTGGGCGTGTCGTACCACTGGTAGGGCAGTGCACGCGTGACGGGCATGCGCCCGCGCAACACACTGAGTCGGTGCGGCCAGTGCGCAAAATTGGGGAAGCTGACCAGGCCCACGCGGCCGATGCGCGCGGTCTCGCGCAGCATGGCCTCGGTGTTGCGCAGGTGCTGGAGCGTGTCGAGCTGCAGCACCACGTCGAAGCTGTTGTCCTCGAACAGGGCCAGGCCTTCTTCGAGGTTGTGCTGGATGACGTTGATGCCGCGCGCCACGCAGGCCATCACCTGGGCGTCGTCGAGCTCGATGCCGTAGCCGCTGCAGCCGCGTTCGTCGCGCAGCAGGGCCAGCAGCTCACCGCTGCCGCAGCCCAGGTCGAGCACGCGCGAGCCTTTGGGGATCAGATCGGCGATGGTGCGGTGAAAGCGTTGGCGCGAGGCCTGCAATTGCACGGCGTTCATGCGCGCACTCCTTGGACTTCCTGCGCAATGCGCTCGAAGTAGGCGCGCACCACCCCGTGGTAGCGCGGGTCGTCGAGCAGGAAGGCGTCGTGGCCGTGCGGCGCGTCGATCTCGGCGTAGCTCACGTCGTGGCGGTTGTCGACCAGGGCCTTGACGATCTCGCGCGAGCGCGCCGGCGAGAAGCGCCAGTCGGTGGTGAAGCTGATGACCAGGAACTTGGCCAGCGCTTTGGCCATGGCCGCCGCCAGCTTGCCGCCATGCGTGCGGGCCGGGTCGAAGTAGTCCAGCGCGCGCGTGATCAGCAGGTAGGTGTTGGCGTCGAAGTAGTCGCTGAACTTGTCGCCCTGGTAGCGCAGGTAGCTCTCGACCTGGAACTCGATGTCCTGGGTGCTGTAGCTGGGCGCGTCGCCAATGGCGCGGCCCACCATTTCGCGGCCGAACTTCTCTTCCATCACGTCGTCAGACAAGTAGGTGATGTGGCCGATCATGCGCGCCACGCGCAGGCCGCGGCGGGGCACCACGCCGTGCTCGTAGAAGTGGCCGCCGTGGAAGTCGGGGTCGGTGACGATGGCGCGCCGCGCCACCTCGTTGAAGGCGATGTTCTGTGCCGACAGCTTGGGAGCGGTGGCCACGGCCACGCAATGGCGCACGCGATCGGGGTGCTGCAGCGTCCAGCTCAGCGCCTGCATGCCGCCCAGGCTGCCGCCCAGCACCGCCGCCAGTTGCTTGACCCCCAGGGCGTCGAGCACGCGGGCCTGGGCGTTGACCCAGTCTTCCACCGTCACCACAGGGAAGTCGGCGCCGTAGGGCTTGCCGGTGTCCGGGTTGGTGTGCATCGGGCCCGTCGAGCCAAAGCAGGAGCCGGGGTTGTTGATGCCGATGACGAAGAACTTGTTGGTGTCCACCGGTTTGCCCGGGCCAATCATGTTGTCCCACCAGCCCTGGCTTTTGGGCAGAGGCTGCCCATCGGGGCCCGCGTGCAAGCCGGCGACGTGGTGCGAGGCGTTGAGCGCATGGCACACCAGCACGGCGTTGCTGGCGTCGGCGTTGAGCTGGCCGTGGGTTTCGCAGGCGAGGGAGTAGTCGCGCAGCTGCGCACCGCTTTGCAGGTGCAGCGGTTCGCTGAAGTGCAGCGTGGCAGGCGTGACGATGCCAAGTGACATGGAGCAGGGCCCAGGAAAAACAAAACCGGCCGCGCAAGAAGCAGGGGCCGGTGGCAGCGACCTCTTTAGCGGCATTTTTAAAGCGCCCGCAATTCGGAACCGTCGTGAGCCCGGAGACATCGCTCCTGGCCAGGACAAATCGGCGCTGGTCAAAAGTGTAGCCGCATTTCGCCCGCTTGGCCAAGGCGATGCATGTGCCGTTCATCCCTGGGGCTGCTCCCCGAAACCCGGTCTTTCTTCTCGAATGCCTTGCTGTCGATTGGCTAGAGTGCTTGTGTCGAGGTTGCACGCCCCGTGCAAACAGACCGGAGGAGACCATGCCACGCTGGTTGATTCGACTCAATGAACACGTGCCCATCCGCTACGGTGTGTGGGCGTTTGCCTGGTTCCTGTTCGCTTGGGGCCTGTGCCGCTGGGCGCGGGTGCCCGGTTGGAGCGCGGCCTTCCTGAGTGCCGCAGGCGGCGGGCTGGTGCTGCTGGGCCTGAACGATGTCCGGCAGACTTCGCGCTCGGTGCTGCGCAACTACCCGGTCATCGGGCACCTGCGCTACCTGCTGGAGTTCATCCGGCCGGAGCTGCGCCAGTACTTCATCGAGAGCGACAACGAGGCCGCGCCTTTTTCGCGCCAGCAGCGCTCGCTCGTCTACCAACGCGCCAAGGGTGAGCCCGACAAGCGCCCCTTCGGCACACAAAAAGACGTCGGTGCCAATGGCTACGAATGGCTCAGCCACTCGGTCAGCCCGACGCACCTGCCTTCGCACGATTTCCGCGTGACGATTGGCGCCGGCGGCTCGTCCTGCACCCAGCCGTACAGCGCCAGCCTGTTCAACATCTCGGCGATGAGTTTTGGGGCCCTGAGCGCCAACGCGATCCTGGCGCTCAACACGGGCGCCAAGCGCGGGGGCTTTGCCCACGACACCGGCGAGGGCTCCATCAGCCGCTACCACCGGGGGCCCGGTGGTGACCTGATCTGGGAGATCGGCTCGGGCTACTTCGGTTGCCGCAGCGCCGATGGCCGTTTTGACGAGGCGCGGTTCGCCGCCAACGCGAGCGAGCCTCAGGTCAAGCTCATCGAGCTCAAGATCAGCCAGGGGGCCAAGCCTGGGCATGGCGGGGTGTTGCCGGGCCCGAAGGTCACGCCCGAGATCGCCGAGGCGCGCGAGGTGCCGGTGGGCCAGGACTGTGTCTCGCCAGCCAGCCACAGCGCCTTCTCCACGCCGATCGAGATGATGCAGTTCATCGAGAAGCTGCGCCAGCTCTCAGGTGGCAAACCGGTGGGCTTCAAGTTCTGCATGGGCCACCCCTGGGAGTGGTTCGCCATGGTCAAGGCCATGCAGCAGACGGGTTTTTGGCCGGACTTCATCGTCGTCGACGGGGCCGAAGGCGGCACGGGTGCGGCGCCGCTGGAGTTCACCGACCACGTGGGCGCGCCGCTGCAGGAAGGCCTGCTGCTGGTTCACAACACGCTGGTCGGCCTGGGTGAGCGGCACCGCGTCAAGATCGGCTGCGCAGGCAAGGTCATCAGCTCTTTCGACATCGCCCGCATGATGGCGCTGGGCGCCGACTGGTGCAATTCGGCGCGGGGCTTCATGTTCGCGCTGGGTTGCATTCAGGCGCAGGCTTGCCACACCGGGCATTGCCCAACGGGCGTCACCACCCAGGACCCGATGCGCCAGCGCGCGCTGGTGGTGCCAGACAAGGCCGAGCGGGTGCTGCGTTATCACCGCAACACCCTGCATGCCCTGCAGGAGCTGGTTCAAGCGGCTGGCCTGAGGCACCCCAACGAGATCACCGCCGAGCACATCGTGCGGCGGGTGTCAGGGGTGGAGGTCAAGCGGCTGTCGAACCTGCTGCCCTACATGAAGGCCGGCGAGTTGCTGGCGGCCGAACGCGGCGCCGTGCCGTGGAGCCAGCCGGTGTTCGAGCAGTACTGGTTGCGCGCTCGCGCCGAGTCGTTCGAGCTGACCGACTGAGTGCAGCGCCAGGTCACGCGGCCCCGTGCGAGTCTCAGGGGCCGGGTGTTCAAGCCTTGGGCGGCGCCGTGTCGGCGAAGCCGGGGCGCTGCGCCAGCTTCTCGAACAGGCGGGCCAGGTTGGGGTGGTCGGCGCGCCAGTCGATTTCCGGGAAGCGGAAGTCGAGGTAACCCAGCGCGCAGCCGACGCAGATGTCGGCCAGGCTGTGGTGGATGCCGGTGCACCAGGCGCGGTCACCCAGGCCCTGGCTCATGGCCTTGAGGCTGGCGTGCACCTTGCTGAGCTGGCGGTCGATCCAGGCCTGGCTGCGTTGTGCCTCGGTGCGACCCGACCAGGTCGCTTCCATGCGGGCCAGGATGGCGGCGTCGAGCAGGCCGTCGGCCAGGGCTTCCCAGGTGCGCACTTCCACGCGCTCGCGGCCACTCAGGGGGATGAGCTTGCCCACGGGCGAGAGGGTGTCGACGTATTCGACGATCACGCGTGAGTCGAAGACGGCCTCGCCGCCTTCCATCACCAGGCAGGGCACCTTGCCCAGCGGGTTGGACGTGGCGATGGTGGTGTCGGCGGCCCACACGTCCTCCACCTCGAACTTGTAGTCGAGCTTTTTCTCGGCCAGCACGATGCGTACCTTGCGGACGAAGGGGCTGGTCAGGGATCCGATCAGTTTCATTCTGTGTCGCGATGTGTGTTTGCGTCGGATTTTATCTGCCGAGTGACCGCCTGTCCGGAACCCCTTTGAACTCCCCAGGGAACCCGCCCATGCGGGGGACTCCAGCGGGGCTGCGAGAATCACACCATTACATTTGTCGCAGTTGCGAACATCCTGGCCGAGCCCTTGCTGGGAGCCTGCTCACTGTTTCGATCCCAAGGGGCCCTTGTTGTCTGCCGCCTTGTCGTCCTCGCCCGAGTCTGAAGCCTCGACCGCGCCCTCCTCGTCGGTGGTGGGGCTGCGGCGTGGCCTGCCTCGCTTGCCCAAGCGGGCCGTTGACACCTGGCCGGTGCAGTTCACCTCGCACGCCGACGACTACGCGTCCACGTGGTTGCAGGGCGCGCTGTTCACCCTGTTCACGCTGGGGCTGGGCCTGCCCTGGGCACGTTTGCGTTGCCGTCGCCACCTGTTGCAGCACACGCAGCTGGGTGGGCAGGTGCTGGACGATCACGCCTCGCCTTGGGCGATGCTGGTGAGGCAGTTGTTGGTCATGGCCTTGTTGTCCGGGGGTGGGTTGGCCGCGCTCGACAGCCCATGGGCGGGGCTGGCCGGGCTCACCATCGCGATGCTGAGCTGGCCCATGCTGTGGCTGGCAGCCGTGTCGCATCGCGTCAATCGCATGAGCTGGGGGCGCCGGCCCCTGGCGTGGCAGGGCCGGGTGTCGGATGCCTGGCGGGCGGCGGCAGCGCCTTTGGTGTGGCTGCTGGGCGGCGTCTGGCTGGTGGCGGCCTGGCTGGCACTGGGGCGCCCGCCGAAGGTGACTTGGGCGGTGGGTGGCGTTGCCTGGGCCTTGTTGGGGGTGTTGCTGCTGTCCGAAGGTGCCTGGCGTCTGGCCGGGCTTCGGCAGTCGGGCGCCAGGGTGGGGCCTTTGCGGCTGCGTTGGCAGGCCCGCCGTGCCGAGGTCCGCCAGGCTTGCCTGAGGCAGTGGGTGCAGACCGCCTGGCTGGGGGCTGCCCTGGGTGGACTGGCGCTGGTCGCTGTGTGGGCGGTGCAGGCCTTGTCGCCCGCCTGGGGGCAGATGGGTGCGGTGCTGGTGGGTGGGGCGATCGCCCTGGTCTGGGTCCTGACGAGCTGGTGGCAATGGCAGGCTCGTTTGTTCTGCCTGGTGTGGGATCAGACGGGCAACCGCAGCCTGCGCTTTCGGTGTGTGCTCTCGGCCCGGTCCTTGTTGGGTGAGCACCTGCTGCAGGCTTGCCTGGTTGTGGGCACCGGCGGCATCTACCTGCCATGGGCCCAGCACCGTGCTTGGGCGCTTCGCGCCCGGTCGGTCACCCTGCGCTCGAGGGTGGCGTTGCACAGCGTGATGCGTCATTGGCCGGCTCGTCACGCCCGGGTGGAGGTGGCCATGGAGTGGGGCAGCAGGTAAAATCGCGGGTTTGCCTGATGTCACCTGGGACCGAGCCATGAACCCCTCTGCACTTTCCGCCTTGACCGCCCTCTCGCCGCTGGACGGCCGCTATGCGCCCAAGGTCGCAGCCCTGCGCCCGCTGCTGTCCGAGTTCGGCCTGATGCACCGCCGCGTGCAGGTGGAAATCGCGTGGTTCATCGCCCTGTCTGACGCCGGCCTGCCCGAGCTGGCACCGCTGTCCGAGGCCGCACGCGGCTTCCTGCGCGGCCTGGTGGCGCGTTTCGCCGAGGCCGATGCCCAGGCCATCAAGGACATCGAAAAGACGACCAACCACGACGTCAAAGCCGTCGAGTACTGGATCAAGCAGCGCTTTGCCGGGCAGCCCGAGCTGGAGAAGGCCGGTGAGTTCGTGCACTTTGCCTGCACGTCTGAAGACATCAACAACACCAGCCACGGCTTGATGCTCAAGGCCGCACGCGAGCAGGTGGTCCTGCCGGCCATCGACGGCCTGATCGGCACGCTCAGCGGCATGGCGCACCAGTTCGCTGCCATCCCCATGCTCAGCCGCACCCACGGCCAGACCGCCTCGCCCACCACCGTGGGCAAGGAGATCGCCAACGTGGTGGCCCGCCTGGCGACCGCCCGTGAGCGCATCGCCGACGTCAAGCTGCTGGCCAAGATGAACGGCGCCGTGGGCAACTACAACGCCCACCTCTCGGCCTACCCCGAGAAGGACTGGGAAGCCTTCAGCCAGTCGGTGATCGAGAACCAGCTGGGCCTGACCTTCAACCCCTACACCATCCAGATCGAGCCGCACGACTACATGGCCGAGCTGTTCGACGCCGTCACGCGCACGAACACCATCCTGATCGACTTCTCGCGCGACGTGTGGGGCTACATCAGCCTGGGCTACTTCAAGCAAAAGACCAAGGCTGGCGAAATCGGTTCGTCGACCATGCCGCACAAGGTCAACCCGATCGACTTCGAGAACGCCGAAGGCAACCTGGGCCTGGCCAACGCGGTGCTGACCCACCTGAGCCAGAAGCTGCCCATCAGCCGCTGGCAACGTGACCTGACCGACTCGACCGTGCTGCGCAACATGGGTGTGGCGCTGGGTTACGCCCTGCTGGCCTACGACAGCCTGGCACGTGGCCTGGGCAAGCTCGAAGTCAACCCGCAAGCGCTGGCCGACGACCTCGACAGCTCCTGGGAAGTGCTGGCCGAGCCCATCCAGACCGTGATGCGCCGCCATGCCCTGCCCAACCCGTACGAGCGCCTGAAGGAACTCACACGCGGCAAGGCCATCACGAAGGAGTCCATCCTGGCCTTCATCGAGACGCTGGAGCTGCCCGAGGAAGAGAAGGCCCGCCTGCGCGCCATGACCCCGGGCAATTACATCGGCAAGGCCGTGGAATTGGCTCAACGCATCGGCAAGTGAGCGCCGTTCAGGCAGCACCCGGTCGCACCAGACGAGGCCCCCGCATGATCTTCACCGAGCAACTGCTGCGCGCGCAGCAACTCAACGACTCCCTGCTTTGCGTGGGCCTGGACCCCGAGCCCTCGAAGTTCCCGGGTGCCTGGAAGGGCCAGCCCGACCGGATCTACGACTTCTGCGCGGCCATCGTGGACGCCACGAAGGACCTGGTCTGTGCCTTCAAGCCGCAGATCGCTTACTTCGCGGCCCACCGCGCCGAAGACCAGCTCGAACGCCTGATGGCGCACATGCGCCGCGCGGCGCCCAACGTGCCCGTCATCCTCGACGCCAAGCGCGGCGACATCGGCTCGACCGCCGACCAGTACGCGCACGAGGCCTTCACGCGCTACCAGGCCGATGCCGTGACGCTGTCGCCTTTCATGGGCTTCGACACGATGGAGCCCTTCCTGAAATACCCGGGCAAGGGCGTGATCCTGCTGTGCCGCACCTCCAACCCGGGTGGCTCCGACCTGCAGAACCTGCGCCTGGCCGACATCGAAGGTCAGCCGCGCGTGTACGAGCACATCGCAAGCCAAGCGCAAGGCCCCTGGAACACCAATGGCCAGATGGGCCTGGTGGTGGGCGCGACCTTCCCCGAAGAGATCGCGCGGGTGCGCGAGCTGGCACCGACGCTGCCTTTGCTGATCCCCGGTGTGGGCGCACAAGGCGGTGACGCCGTCGCCACCGTCAAGGCGGGCCTCAAGACCGATGCGAGTGGCGCCATCACCGGCACCATCGTGGTCAACAGCTCTCGCGCCGTGCTGTATGCCAGCAGCGGCGACGACTTCGCCAGCGCTGCGCGCCGCGTGGCCCAGCAGACGCGCGACGCGCTCAACGCCGCACGCTGAGGCACAGCGCAAGGCCTCGGGGGTGTCTCCGGATCGCCTTTGTGTCGGCGGCGACGTGGGAGCCGTCCAGGTCGGGCGCTCGCCAAAAGCCGATGGATGGTGGCGAGTGGGCATGCGCCACAATGCGTGATCCTTCCGACACAGGACCACGCCCGCCATGTCCGCCGCGCCCGCACCCT
This sequence comes from Aquabacterium sp. UBA2148, assembly GCF_002328915.1. Classification (NCBI taxonomy): domain Bacteria; kingdom Pseudomonadati; phylum Pseudomonadota; class Betaproteobacteria; order Burkholderiales; family Sphaerotilaceae; genus Aquabacterium; species Aquabacterium sp. UBA2148. Next base: position 27 of record NZ_DCXA01000044.1, on the reverse strand, counting down.
CTCCTGACACCGCCAAGCCTTCGGTCA
>NZ_DCXA01000041.1:4180-8803 GCF_002328915.1 Aquabacterium sp. UBA2148 | reverse complement strand
CCCTGGCGCGCCAGGTTGAAGGCGCGCTGGAAGTGGCCCAGGCCGGCTCGCAGGCCTGACAGCGCCTCACCACCGATTCAAGCCTTGCATTCGCCAGCCTTCACAGATGTTTGACCGCCTCGACCGCAGCCGCACCGACGTCGTGCTCATCGTTGACGATGTGCCCGACAACCTGTCGCTGCTGCACGATGCCCTGGACGACGCGGGCTACACCGTGCTGGTGGCCACCAACGGCGAAGCGGCGCTGCAACGTGCTTTGCAAGCTGTGCCCGACGTGATCCTGCTCGACGCCATCATGCCGGGCATGGACGGCTTCGAGGTGGCCCGGCGCCTCAAAGCCCAGCAGGAAACCGCCCACATCCCGGTGATCTTCATGACCGGCCTGAGCGAGACCGAGCACGTGGTGGCGGCCTTCGATGCGGGCGGCGTGGACTACGTGGTCAAGCCCATCCGCCCCCGCGAGGTGCTGGCGCGCATTGCCAGCCACATCCAGGGCGCGCGCCAGGCTCGCCAGGCGCGCAATGCGCTCGATGCCTTCGGGCACGCCTCGATCACGGTGCGCATCAGCGATGGCCGCATCCTGTGGCAGACGCCGCTCGCGCGCAAGCTGCTGCAGTCGCATTTCGATGCACCCGAGGCGGTGGCGCCCGTCGAGCTGGCAGATTGGTTGAAGCTGACCGCGCCCAAGCTGTCGGCCGAGCTGGCGCGGGGCCTGGTGCCCACGACGGTGCCCGTGTGGGCTGTCAACCAGGGCGGGCGTCGCCTGAGCTTCACGCTGCACCAGCCCACAGGCGATGACGAGTGGCTGCTGGTCATGCAGGAGAGCTCAGACCAGGCCGCGATGGACGCGCTCAGCCAGGAGTTCAAGCTCACCACCCGCGAGGGCGAGGTGCTCTACTGGGTCGTCAAGGGCAAGACCAACCGCGACATCGGCGACATCCTGGGCAGCAGCCCGGCCACGGTCAAGAAGCAGCTCGAGCACATCTTCGCCAAGCTGGGCGTGGAGACGCGCACGGCCGCGGCTGGTCTGGCCATGAGCCGGGTGGCGCAGCTCAAGGCGCGGTGAGGGTTGGGGGTGGGCTCAGGCTCAACTCGGTTTGGCCGGCAGCTCCATGGCCTGGGGGTCGAACCCGCGTGAGCGCAGCCAGTCGCGCAGCGCCAGCCCCGTGGCCACGGGCCAGTAGCGGGCCTTCTCCGGCGCGATGCGCTTGTACTCGCTGAGCTCCTCGCCCAATGTGATCACGCCGGTGGCGGGCACGTGGTAGGCCAGGATGATCTGGTTCTGGCGCTCGAAGCGGTAGTGCCCGATGAAGTGCACGCCCGTGGCGTCCAGGTCCAGCTCTTCCTTGACCTCGCGGGCGACGGCCTCGTCGGGGCTGGGGTCGGTCTTTTCCAGGAAGCCGGTGATGAGCGCGTAGAACGGCGCGGTCCAGGCCTTGTTGCGCGCCAGGATGATGGCGCCTTCGTGCTCGACCACGGCCGCCACCACGGGCACGGGGTTGTCCCAGTGGATGAAGCCACAGGCCTCATCGGGACAGGTCGGGCGCTGGACGTCGAGCGAGCCGGCATGGCCGCGCAGGCTCAGGGGGCTGGCGCAAAGGGGGCAGTGGCGGTAGGAGGTCATGCCCACCAGTGTGCCTGTGCTCAGCTCTTGTCGGCTTTGCCCTGCCGTGAGCGTTCAGCCAGCGTGAACGCCAGGATCACCTCCCGCACCACTTTGCGTTGCGGCACGGGCAGCTTCAAAAAAGCTTCAAAGAGCTCCCGATCCTGGTAACCGAGGTCGGCATCCCAGCGATTGCGTGATGACTCAACGCGGTGGACTGGGTCGCGCCCGAACTGCAACTCTTGTGGCGTCAAGCGCAGCCACTCAGCCAGTGTGCGCAGCTTGTCCTGCGAAGGCAGTGTCTCGCCTCGCAGCCAACGGCGCACCCCATGCAAGGTCATCGGCTTGCCCCAGTGACGGGTGTTGAACTCGCGTTCCAACACAGCGGGTTTGTCGTCGTATCCAGCGGCCAGCATGGCTTGCCTCAAGCGTTGGGCAAAGGCCAGCTTTTCGCGCGAAGGAGGCAGCTTGGAGGGCTCGGTGGACATGCGCCGCAAGGTACGTGGCGCGCACTTGGGGGAGTGGCTGATCTGTGATAGTTACGTTGTGAACTAGACTTTCGGTTACGTTATCGAAAGTCAAACCCATGCCGAAGTCCCTGCTGGAGCAGTTGCCCGAAATCGTGGCCAACGGCCGCAAAGAAGCCGAAAAAATCCTCGAAAGCATCGAAGGTCGTCACCGCGTGAGCCTGCAAACCCGCGAGGTGGTGCTGCCAGCCAAAGACAGCGCGGCGCAAGACTGGGTGACACAGCAAGCCAGGGCCGCTCGCCAAGAGGTCTTCGCGCCCGGGCAGGGCAGCTTGATCGAGAGCGGGCAAGCCACGCTGGGTGCCGAAGCGGCTCAACCCTGGATGAACCGCCTCATCTATGGCGACAACCTGATGGCGATGGCGGCGCTGCTGGCCGGTGACGAGCAAACGCCCAGCCTGCGCGGCAAGGTTGACCTGATCTACATCGACCCGCCTTTTGATTCCAAGGCCGACTACCGCACCAAGGTGACCTTGCCCGGGGTGGAGTTGGAGCAAAAGCCCACGGTGATCGAGCAGTTTGCATATTCAGACACCTGGGCAGATGGCACTGCGTCGTATCTGGCGATGATCACCCCGCGCTTGATTTTGATGCGGGAGTTGCTGGCGGACACGGGGTCGATTTATGTGCACCTGGATTGGCATGTGGGGCACTACGTGAAGTTGGTGCTGGATGAGGTTTTTGGTCGAGAGAACTTTGTCAACGAAATAGTCTGGAAGCGCAGTGATGCCAAGGGCGATGCTGCTCAAGGCAGTCAGCACTACTCGCGCGTGCATGACGTGATTTTGTTTTTTCAGAAATCACCAAGCCGTTTTTGGTCACCTCAGTACTTGCCGCTTTCATCAAACTATGTCGCGGATTTCTACAAGCACAAGGGTTCGGATGGGCGTTTGTACAAGTTGGAGAACATGCTGGGGCCAGGCGGTGAGGCCAAAGGAAATCCAGTGTATGAGGTCATGGGCGTTCGACGTCCGTGGCGCTACTCTCAGGCACGTATGCAGGGCTTGATCGATGCTGGCTTGGTTGTTCAAACCCGGCCAGGCACGGTTCCAATGCAAAAGAAATATTTGGATGAATCGAAGGGGGTTCAGGTTGGTTCTTGGTGGGATGACATCAGCATGCTGCGAGGATGGTCCGGCGAGAAGGTGGACTACGCCACCCAGAAACCGGAGCGGCTGCTAGAGCGAATTGTGCTGAGTTCATGCCCTGTAGGTGGCGTTGTCGCCGACTTCAACGGCGGCTCCGGCACCACCGCCGCCGTTGCCGAAAAACTCGGCCGTCGCTGGATCACCACCGACCTGGGCAAACCCGCCTGCATGATCATGCGCAAACGCCTGATCGACCAGGAGGCCAAGCCCTTCCTGTATCAGGCGATTGGTGACTATCAGGTCGAAGCCGCCAAAGCTACCCTGGGGCGCGACTTCCGCATTGGTGACCTCTCGCAAATCGTGTTGTCGCTCTACGGAGCCTTGCCCCTGCCGCCCGAAGACAACCCCACCCGCAACCTGGGCCAAATTGCCAGCGTGGGCGGCGGCCGCCACGGCAGCACCAGCAAGACCCTGGTGCTTGCCGATTCGCCCAACAAGCTCACCGGCACGGCCACGCTCAAAAAGGCCATCGCCCTGCGCGACAACCTCATGGGTGGTTGGGACCGCGTCGTCGTGCTCGGCTGGAACTTTGAGCCCGCCATCGGCGACACCATCCAGGCGCTCAACGACAGCCGCCTGGAGGTGCTGGTCATTCCACCCGACTTGATGGATCGCCTCAAGAAAAAGGGCGGGCTCGACAAGCTGCGCGGCCAGGTTCGCTTCTCGTCACTGCAGTACCTGACCATTCAGCCCATCGTTCGCAAGGTTCAAGGTGAGGATGAAATCCTGTCGGTTCAGCTCAAGAACTATGTGCTGCTCTCGCCTGAGGCCATCAACCTCGACGATGCCAACCGCATCAAGTTGCAATCGGTGGCCAATCAGGAGCCCCTGGCCTTGATCGAGTATTGGGCCGTGGACCTCGATTACGACGGCAAGGTTTTTCGCTCCATCTGGCAGGACTACCGGGGCAACACCGCCAACGATGGCGATCCGCTGCGCGTCGTCACCCAGGCCGTGGTGCAAGCGCCGCTCAAGGCCGGTCCGCGCAAGGTGTGTGTGCGGGTGGTCGATGTGTTCGGCTTTGAGGCCGAGGTGGTGTCTACGGTGGAGATGCCCGCATGAGCTCCGCCAAGCCCATCCAAGAGGACCAGCTTGCGCTGGCCAAGGCGCTCACGGCCAAGACCCAGCAACTGTGCATCGGCCTGGAGCACGGTGCAGCCGATGTCCTCGACCTGGTCACCCCCGTCACGGCCGATCTGCTTCGCTGGTGGTTCAGTGACGACATGGTCACCAGCCGCCTGGGCTTGAGCTTTCACGTGGGGCAAAAGCAGGCCATCCTGAACGCCATCGTGGCGCACGAGGTGCTGGGCTCGACCAGCCTGCTTGACCTGTACAAGCAGGTGGC
>NZ_DCXA01000041.1:0-4104 GCF_002328915.1 Aquabacterium sp. UBA2148 | reverse complement strand
GGTGGCGCCCGATCCGCTGCTGCTGGGCAACCGGCTGGGTGAGGTGGCGCAATCAAAGAACGCACACCCCAAGTACTGCTTCAAGATGGCCACCGGCACGGGCAAGACCTGGGTGCTGCAGGCCCTGATGATTTGGCAGTTGCTCAACAAAACGGCCATGCTGGCTGAGGGCATCGACGACCCACGCTTCACCCGCCACTTCATGGTGGTGGCGCCAGGCCTGATCGTGTACGAGCGCCTGCTCGACGCCTTTTGCGGCAAGCTGGTCACGGCTGCCGATGGCAGCGTTACGGGCTCGCGCAATTTTGCGACCTCGGACATCGCTCGTTATGCTGAGTTGTTCGTGCCCGAAGCTCACCGCGAACTGGTGTTTGGCTTTGTGCGTGGCAACGTGTGCAGCAAGGCCGAGATTGGCCTGAAGGCCACGGGCAACGGCATGATCGCCATCACGAACTGGCACTTGCTGTCTGAAGGCGATGAACTCGCCGATGTGGAGGACGCGGTGTTGGCTCAAGGCGCTCCATTGGCCGCACACGAGGTGGTGGCCTCTGTGTTGCCCTTGATGCCAGGGCGTGCCACGGGCAACAGCCTTGAGGTGCTCGACCGCCGCTATGCACGAGGCAACGTGCTGGAGTTCCTGGCCCAGTTGCCCGAGCTGATGGTGTTCAACGACGAGGCCCACCACATCCACGAGTTCAAGCGAGAGGGTGAGGTGACCGAGGTGGAGTGGCAAAAGAGCCTGAACCGCATTGCCGCCGCAAAGGGCAGGCGTTTTGTGCAGATCGACTTCTCGGCCACGCCCTACAACGACGTGGGCGCGGGCAAGTCCAAACGCAAGGTTTACTTCCCTCACATCGTCACCGACTTCGCGCTCAAAGACGCGATGAAACAGGGGCTGGTCAAGTCGCTGGTGCTTGACCGTCGCAAGGAAATTGGCGCCTTGCCGCTTGAATTCAAAGCCGAGCGCGACGAGTCTGGCAACCCGGTGTTGAGCGAAGGCCAACGTGTCATGCTGCGGGCTGGCATACAGAAGTTGCGCAAGCTGGAAGCCGACTTCGCCAGGCTCGACCCGCATCGCCACCCCAAGATGCTGGTGGTGTGTGAGGACACGACAGTGTCGCCCCTGGTGGCCGAGTTCCTTCAAGACCAGGAGGGCCTGAGTGCTGACGAGGTGATGCTGATCGATTCGGGCAAAAAAGCCGAACTCGGTGAGAAGGACTGGGCACCTGTGCGCGAGCGCCTGTTCAGTGTGGACCACCACGCCACGCCGCGCGTCATCGTGAGCGTTTTGATGCTGCGCGAAGGTTTTGACGTCAACAACATTTGCGTGATCGTGCCGTTGCGCTCCAGCCAGGCGCAAATCCTTCTGGAGCAAACCATTGGCCGTGGCCTGCGCCTGATGTGGCGCGACCCTGAATACGCCGACTTGAAGCGCGAGAACCGCGAGCGCATCAACGGCGGACAGGAGCCAGGCAGCCTGATTGACGTGCTGTCCATCGTGGAGCACCCGGCGTTCCAGTCTTTTTACGATGAACTGATGAGCGAGGGGCTGGTTGGCGAAACCGGTGATGACGACGACAGCACCTCAGCCACGGGTGACGTGATTGCGGCTGAATTGCGTGAGGGCTACGAAGCTTTTGATTTCGCCTTGCCGTTCATCTTGCGCGAAGCCGACCAGGTGGTGGATCACCGCGCACTGGACGTGATGGCCATGCCGCCCTTCAAGGCGATGCCCCCAGATCAGTTGATGGCCATGCTGGGCAAGGGTGACACCTTCACCTCACAAGACCTGCAAAGCGCCACGCTGTTTGGTGACTACCGCGTCGATGGTGCGGTGATGAGCGTGAGCGGGTACAACGAGTACCTATCGCGGCTGACACGTCGCATCAGCCAGGCACTCAGTGAGCCCTTGCCCAAGGGAAACAAGGTGGCCACCCACCTGGCAAAACCCTATCTGCAGGTCAACACGGCTGAGTTGACGGGGTGGTTGGATGACTACATCTGGCTGCGTTTGTTTGATGGCGACTTCAACCCCATGGAAGGTGAAGCCTGGCGGATGTTGTTGCTGCAGCCGGTGGTCGATCACATCACCAAGGTGTTTGCGATGGAGTTGGTGGATGCGCAGCAACACCACAGCACCGGCGAGCTGGAAGTGCGGCACCGTTGCTTGTCAGAGGTTTCCCGTTTGATGATGCGGGAGATCAACTCGGTGGAAGTGAGCAAGTGCATCTACACGCGCTTGCCTTGGCCTGCTCGCCATGGAGGTCTTGAGAAGCTGCTCATCCATTGGGCGCAGGCCGATAGTTCTGTGGAGGCCTTCTGCAAAGTCAGCGAAAACCGACACGGCTTTGCCCGACTTCGCTATGTGAAGGAGGATGGCTTGCCCGCTTTCTATTCCCCTGACTTCTTTGTCCGCACGGCCCAGGCCATCTATGTTGTGGAAACCAAGGCTCAGCAGCAAACCACCCATCCCAACGTGCAGCGCAAGCTGAAGGCGGCAGTGGCTTGGTGTGCGCGCATCAACGAACTGCCTGAGACCGAGCGCAGTGGTTTGCCTTGGCATTACGTCCTGCTTGGCGAGGACGTGGTGCGCGAGTGGCAGGAAAAGGGCGCCCGGGTGGGCGAGTTGCTCGATTTCGCGCGTTTGCGGCCTGTGGCGGACGCCTCGATGCAAACCAGCCTGTTGTGAGTCGCCCCGTTGTTCGGGGTTGTCGATGGGTTCATCAACCGATCGGGAAGCCCTTGATCAACGCGCGCTGAATGCGGCTGGAGGTCACCCCCAGCGTGGCCTGGTGCGCCGCAGACAAGGCGGCCCAGTGCCCTTCGAAGTCGGCGCGACCTTGTTCGAACAGGTGGCGCGGCCCGGCGGTGACGATGTCGTTGCCGCCCTCGTCGGACAGCACCGAGATCATCGAGCCTTCGAACACCTTGAACAGGCGCTTGCCGATCTCGCGGGTCTGGTCGGTGTCGGCCTGCACGTTGGCCACCAGCAGGCCCTCGGCGCTCAAGGCCTTGCGGCAGTGCAGGTAAAAGCTGCGCGAGCACAGCGCGTCGGCGATGCCTTCGCCCGTGAATCCATCGACCAGGATGAGGTCGTAGCTGCGCGGTGGCTTGCGCATGAACTCGGCGCCGTCGGCGCAGACGGTGTGCAGGCGCGCGTCATCTGGCGGAACGTGAAAGGCATCGCGCAGGTCGATCACCGACTGGCTGATCTCGACCACTGTGATGTCGGCCTCGGGCACATGGCGGTGCAGGTACTTGACCATCGACCCTCCACCCAGGCCGATCATGAGCACATGGCGGGGCTTCGGGTTGAGCAGCAGGGCGCCCATCATCGTGCGGGTGTAGTCCAGCACGAGGTCGTCGGGGTCGGCCAGGCGCATGCAGCTTTGGATGAGGGTGCCCTCGAAGCTCAGGGTCACGGTCTGGCTGTTCTGGTGCAGCCGGGGGAGATCGGTCATGGCGGGTTGGGTCAGATCCAGTTGTCGAGCAGCAAGCCCGGCACCTTGATGAACTCGCGCTGGTTGTTGGTGATCAGTGTCAGCCCTTCGCTGCGTGCGTGGCCGGCGATGTGGAGGTCATTGACGCCGATGGGCTGCCCGATGGCTTCGAGCGATGCGCGGATCTGCCCGTAGTGCTGTGCCGCCTTCAGACCGTAAGGCAGCACTTCCAGCCTGCTGGCAAAGTCTTCGACCACCGCCAGGTTGCGGGCCGGCGCACCACTTTTTTCTGCACCGTGGATCAACTCGGCCAGCGTGATGGCCGACATCGCCATGGCTCCCTGGTGCTCGTTGAACCGAGCCAGCGCGTGCAGTGGACGTTGCTTGATGACGTAGATGACGATGTTGGTGTCCAACAGGTACTTCAGCATCATCACAAGCCTTCCCGCTCTGCTTGGTGTTGGCTGGCTCGCTCGGCCATGAAGTCCTCGCTGGGGGCGGGGCTGCCCAGAAAGAAGCTGTCCCACACGGCGTTGGCGGGCGCAATGATGCGCTCGACACCCACGGCGCGCACATGCACTTTTTTCACCGTTTCTGGCAGGCAAACGTCGGCTGGCAGTCGGACGGCCTGGCTGCGGTTGTTCGTGAAAACGGTGCTTTGGCT
>NZ_DCXA01000040.1:2996-6826 GCF_002328915.1 Aquabacterium sp. UBA2148 | reverse complement strand
CGAGCGGGTGCGCACACCTTCGTCGCGCTGGCGCTGCGGATGACCGATGATCAGCGTCAGGCCGCCCAGGTCGGCCAGGTCGGCCGCGAGCTGGGACAAAGCCACTTCACAGGCCCCCAGGAAGGCCGGGCGCAGCAGCAGGTCCTCAGGGGGGTAACCGCACAGGGCCATTTCCGGCGTCACCACCAGGCGAGCGCCTTCGGCGTAGGCTTGACGGGTCGCTTCGGCGATGACGCGAGCGTTGCCGGCCAGGTCGCCGACAACAGGGTTGATTTGCAGCAGGGCTGCGTGAAGCACAGGAGCGGCCGCAGGGGTCACAGCGTTCATGGACATGGATCGGGCAGACAGCGCACCAGGCGCACAAGGGCAGGCCAACATGGTACCGGCAGCCGGCCGGCTGGCGTGGCTCGACCACCCTTCGCAGGTGGATTCAAGTGAATGGGACGCCTTGGTGGCGGGCATCGAAGGCGGCACGCCTTTTCTGCGCCATGGCTTCCTGAGCGCCATGGTCGACAGTGGCAGTGCCTGCGCGGAAACCGGCTGGCGACCGCGCTTTCTCATCGTGCTCGATGCACAAGGCCACCTGCTCGGGGCCTGCCCGGTGTTCCTGAAGTCGCACTCCTACGGTGAGTACGTCTTCGACTGGGCCTGGGCCGACGCCCACGACCGAGCCCTGGCTGCTCACGGCCACAGCTACTTCCCCAAGCTGCTGTCGGCGTCGCCTTTTTCACCGATCCCGGGGGTGCGGCTGCTGGTTCGCCCAGGGCTGTCGGCCACCGATGCGGCCTCGGTGAGGCGGCAGATGCTCGGGGCGCTCAGCCAGGCCTGCGAGCAAGAGGGTTGGTCGTCGGCGCACCTGCTGTTCACGTCGCCCGACGAAACCAGGCTGGCCCAGGAGGCGGGCTGGCTCGTGCGGCAGGGCGTGCAGTTCCACTGGCACAACCGCGAACACGAGCCTTACGCCAGCTTCGAAGACTTCCTGGCCAGCTTGCAGCGAGACAAGCGCAAGAAGATCCAGCAGGAGCGGCGCAAGGTGCGCGAAGCCGGCGTCACCTTCGAGGTGCTCGAAGGCCCAGCCATCACCGAGGCAGACTGGGATTTTTTTCACCGCTGCTACACGCGCACCTACCTCGAACACGGTCAGCGTCCCTACCTGGATCGCCGCTTCTGGACGTTGGCCAGCCAGGCGGGGCCTGATCAGTGGGTGATGTTCATCGCCAGCCTGGACGGCGAACGCATCGCGGCATCGCTGCTGGCGGTCGATCCACTCAACCGACTGGCTTTTGGTCGCTACTGGGGCGCCGTGCAAGCGGTGTCATGCCTGCACTTCGAGGCCTGCTATCACCTGCCGCTGTCCTGGTGCATCGAGCGGGGCATGCGCCGCTTCGAAGGGGGCGCGCAAGGCGAGCACAAGCTGGCCAGAGGCCTGCTGCCCAGCCCGACGCGCTCGGTGCACTGGCTGCGCCACCCTGGCCTGCGTGAAGCGGTGGCCGATTTCTTGCAACGTGAATCGCAAGGCATCGGTCGCTACGTGGACGAGCTCGAGGACAGGGCACCGTTCAAACCCTCTGGCGAGTCGACGCAAGCAGGTGCAACATCCACTGAATAAAACAGGCTGAGACAACCCGCCATGCAAGGCACCCCATCGCCAGGCACCCCCGCCCCGGTCTTGCCCACCATCCTCGACATCGAGGCCTCCGGCTTCGGCCCGGGCAGCTACCCCATCGAGGTCGGCTTTGTCACCAGCGAGGGAAAAGCGTGGTGCAGCCTCATCCGCCCCGAAGCCGACTGGCAACACTGGGACGACGAAGCCGCCTCCATGCACGGCATCACCCGCGCGCACATCGAGCGACACGGCCGCAGCGTCGCTGACATCGCAAACGCCCTGAACGAGCGCCTGCGCGGCCAGACCGTCTACTCGGACGCCTGGGCCCACGACTACGCCTGGCTCAATCGCATCTACGAGTCGGCCGAGCGCAGCCCCAGCTTCAAGCTCGACAACCTGCGCGCCCTGCTCGATGAGCAACAGGCCGCGCACTGGCACGAGGTCAAGGCGTCGCTGATCGGCACGCTGTGCAGTCAGCGCCACCGCGCCAGCGCCGACGCCCGGCTGCTGCAGCAAACCTTCCTGGCCGTGCAGGCCTGGCGCATGGCCGAGGTCTGAGTCAAGTTCAAATCGGCGCAAAAAATCCCCTTGGGCACTCAAGTCACCGAACGCGTGACCGAAATCCCCATCACTGTGTTTTCAACAGTCGGGGTGTCCATGTCGTCGCTGATGTCTTCGGTGAACATGGGGACGCCCACCAGCCCTTTCCACCCAGCACACCGCGCCTCCGGGCTGGTTTCGCTGGCCTGCCTCGCGGCAGGGCTCGCGTTGACGTCCTCTCATCAAGTGCCGGTCCAGGTGGCCGGCCTGTTCCTGGCCGGGGCCTCCGGCTGGATGAGCTGGCGGGCACACGCCCGCATGCGTCGGGCGCTGGAGCTGGCCCACCGCAACGAGTCCACCTGGCAGGCTTGCCTGCAGGGCAGTCAGGACGCGGTCATGGTGCTGGAGCGCCGCAACGACATGATGGGCCGCTTCATGGGCTACACGGTCGTGCAGGCCAACCACCAGGCGCATCAGCTGTTCCGCACTGATGGGCTGCCGCTGGTGGGGCAGTTGCTCAAGGACGTCGTGCCCGAGAGCGAACACGGCAACTTCCACCAACGGGTGCGGCTGGCCGCCGAATCCGGGCAAGCCCAAGTCGACGAACACGCCAGCGCCTCGCCTGAGCGCCAGCAAGCCCAGCGCTGGCTGCACCATCAAATCATCCCCTTGCCGTCCGGCATGGCGCTGATCTCGCGGGACACCACCGAGGTCCACGAATCCATCCAGGCCTTGCGCGAGCAGGAAACCTTCTACCGCAGCGCGGTCGACAGCCTGCCGATGGCGCTGTATGCGCGCAGTGCCCGAGCGCACAACCAGGGCCGCTACATCGTCTGGAACCGCCAGGCGGCCGAGATCATGCAGATGTCGGCAGAGCAGGTCCTGGGGCGGCGGGCCTGCGACGTCATGCCCAGCGAGATCGCGCAGCGGGGTGACGCGCACGACCAGTTGGTGGTGCGGGAGCCTCGCACGCACTTCTTCCCCAACCTGCCCTTCCAAACGCCTCAGGGCGAACGCCTGATCGACCTGATCAAGACACCGGTCTACGGCGTTGACGGGCAACTGGACCACATCTTGTCGATCGCCACCGACGTGACCGAGAGCCGGCGCGCGGCCGAGCAGCTCAAGCTGGCATCCCGCGTGATGGAAGAAACCGCCGACGCCGTGGTGGTCAGCGATGCGCTCGACCGCATCGTGATGGTCAACCCGGCATTCCTCAAGCTGATGGGATTGAGCCGTCAGGAGGTCATCGGCCAGGGTGCGGAGCTGCTGGGTCTGACACCGCTGCGCGAAAGCCACCTGCCTGGCGTCGAGGCTGCCTTGAAGGCGGGGCATCGGTGGGCGGGAGAGTGCGCGCTGGTGGGTGCGGACGGGCGCTCACTGGAGACTTGGCTGGCCGTGACCACCCTGCGAGGTGAAGACCAGCGCCTGTCACAACACATCCGCGTGCTGACCGACATCTCCGTGCTCAAGGCTCAGCAGCGCGAGCTGGCCGAGCAAGCGCGCCGCGACAGCCTCACCGGTTTGCCCAACCGCCGCGTGTTCGTCGAGCGCCTGCGCCAGGCCATGGCCCGCGCACGCCGCAAGCCACAGACGCTGGCCGTCATGTTCATCGACCTGGACGGTTTCAAGGCCATCAACGACCGCCTCGGTCACGCAGCCGGCGACAAGCTGCTCATCGAGG
>NZ_DCXA01000040.1:0-2941 GCF_002328915.1 Aquabacterium sp. UBA2148 | reverse complement strand
GGCGACAAGCTGCTCATCGAGGTCGCGACACGACTGGAGTCCTGCGTGCGCGACACCGACTGCCTCTGTCGCCTGGCGGGTGACGAGTTCACGATCATCCTCGAAGGCGCTGGCCACCCGACCGAGGTGCACCGCATCGGCCAGCGCATCCTGGAGCGCCTGGGTGAGCCCTGCGTGATCGGCGAGGAAACGGTCTGGCCAGGCGCCAGCGTGGGCGCGGCGTTGTTCGAGGCGCAAGACAGCCACGACAGCCTGTGTCAGCGCGCCGACGCCGCGATGTACACCGCCAAACGCGCGGGCAAAGCCCGCTTCGTGCTGCAGGGTGACGAGCTGGCACCGCGTCGCCCCCCATCGACGCAACAAGCCTGCGCCTGAGGCCTGCATTCCCCGCGATCGAGGGGCGCACCACAACGGTGCCAGGCGCCCACCATCCGGATCACCCTGGTATAAACACCAAGCCCCAACGGACAGCCTGCTGGATGCAGGCTGTCGTCGTTTCGCCCAACCTTCCCTTTTGTCGCGCATGCAGCCTCACGACCGCCCCGCTTCTCACTTCGTCGCCACGCAAAAAGTGCCGACCAGTCGACCTGCGGGGACCCAGCGGCAGCGTGTCGTCATCGTCGGTTGCGGCTTCGGGGGTCTGGAAGCCGCCAAAGCGCTGGAGGGCGCCAATGTGGACGTGGTCGTCATCGACCGCACCAACCACCACCTGTTTCAGCCCTTGCTCTACCAGGTGGCGACCGCCGGCCTGCCCGCACCCGCCATCGCCGCGCCCATCCGGCACGTGTTGCGCAAGCAGATCGCCCAGGGTCACCTGACGGTGCTGATGGGCGAGGTCACGTCGATCGACACCGCCTCGTCGTGCGTGGTGCTCGATGGCGGCGAACACCTGCACTACGACCAGCTCATCGTGGCCGCCGGCGCCACCCACAGCTACTTCGGGCGGGACGACTGGGCCAAGTACGCGCCCGGCCTCAAGACCCTGGGCGATGCCTTCACCATCCGTCGCCGGGTGCTGACCGCGTTCGAGCAAGCCGAGCGCGAGCCCGATCCGGCCAAGCGCGTACCCTGGCTGACCTTCGCCGTGGTCGGTGCCGGCCCCACCGGCGTCGAGATGGCCGGCACCATGTCCGAGATCGCTCAGCACACCCTGAGCGCCGAATTCCGCCGCATCGACTCGCGCGACGCCCGCGTCATCCTGCTCGAAGGCGCACCTCGCGTGCTCGGCACCTTCACCGAAGACCTGTCTCAGCGCGCCAAGGAACAGCTCGAAGGCCTGGGTGCCGAGGTGCTGCCAGGTGCCAAGGTGACCAACATCACCGCCTTCGGCATCCATTACGACGTGGCCGAGAAGCAGCCCGATGGCAGCAGCCGCAACGTCTCGCACTTCTTGCCCACCCGCACGGTGATCTGGGCTGCTGGCGTGGCCGCTTCACCGCTGGGCAAGGCCCTGGCCAAGAGCACCGGCTGCGAGCTCGACCGCGCTGGGCGCGTGGTGGTGCAACCTGACCTGACCATCCCCGGCCACCCCAACATCCACGTGGTGGGCGACCTGGCCAGCGCCAAGAGCTACCTCGACCCGCACAACCCCACGCCCGTGCCAGGCGTGAGTCCCGGCGCCAAGCAGATGGGCCGCAAGGCCGCCTTCAACATCATGCGCCGCATGAAGGGCCTGGAGCCTCAGGCCTTCCGCTACTTCGACTACGGCTCGCTGGCCACCATCGGCAAGCGCGCGGCCGTGGCCATGATCGACCTGCCCTTCACGAAAAAGCAGGTGCGCTTCAGCGGCTTCTCGGCCTGGCTGTTCTGGCTCTTCGTGCACGTGTACTTCCTGATCGGGTTCCGCAACCGCATGGTGGTGATGATGGACTGGGCCTGGGCCTACTTCACCTCGCAGCGCCACGCCCGCGTCTTCCCAGACCCGCACGCGCTGGAGCCGCACAAGGTGCTGGTGAGCGTGGCCGACGCGCGCACGACGGCACCGACGCCCGCACCTGCTGCGGTGGCGGCATCCGCACCAAGCCAGGCTGGCTGACACAGCAGGCAATCAGGGCCCCTGCGACGGTCGCACGGGAGGGCTGGACAGGTGGCGCCGTCCACCAACGTGGATGACTGCAAGCGCAGGCAGGTGATGCCCGGCGTGGCAACATCGAGCCTGACCGCCTGAAGCATCAGGCCCGAGCAGGATCCACCCGTGAACGCCCCCACCCACACTTCCCCTCACGCCGCCCTCGCCTCGCCCGTCCCCGCCCGCCTGAGCACCTTGCGCGCCCACATGGCGGCCCAGGGCTGGCAGGCCGTGCTGCTGCCCAGCAGCGACCCGCACCTCTCAGAGTACCTGCCCGAGCGCTGGCAGGGCCGCGCCCACTTCAGCGGCTTCACCGGCTCTTCGGGCACTTTGCTCGTGGCCGCCGACCGAGCTGCCGTCTTCACCGACAGCCGGTACTGGACGCAGGCCGAGGCCGAGCTCGCCGGCACAGGTGTGGACCTGGTCAAGCTCGATGGCGCCTTCAACCCGGCTTGTGCCGAGTGGCTGAAATCGCTGGGCCTCCAAGGAGATGCTGGAGGCGTTGGTGGTTGCGGCGAGAAGCTCACACTGGCCACCGACGGCGCCGTCATGGGCCTGGCCCAGACACAGCAACTGCAATCGGCCTTGAAGGACGCCGGCTGGTGCCTGCACACCCGAGACGACGTGCTCGAGGGCGCCTGGCCCGAGCGCCCGGGCCTGCCATCGGCCCCGGTGTACGAGCACGTGCCGCCACACGCGTCGATCTCGCGCGCCGACAAGCTGGCCCACGTGCGGCAAGCCCTGGCCGAGCGTGGCGCCACCCACCACTGGATCGCCACGCTCGACGACCTGGCCTGGCTGCTGAACCTGCGCGGCGCCGACGTCGAATACAACCCGGTCTTCCTGGCGCACCTGCTGGTCTCGCCCGATGGT
>NZ_DCXA01000039.1:0-10123 GCF_002328915.1 Aquabacterium sp. UBA2148 | reverse complement strand
TGTCATGGCTCGGCACCTGCCTGGTTCGTTTTCAAGGGGTGACAGAAGCAAAGCTCGGTGGTGCCCCGCGCAGGGCCGATGCAAGGCCCCCTCTCCCCCAGGCCGTCGCTCCAACGTGACCACAAACCCAACCCAACCCAACCCCTTCCGCCAAAGAAAAATCCGCGAAGCCCTCGCAGGCGTTCGCGGATCTCGCGGGCCTGATCACGCGATTCGCGTCAGGCCATGATCAGCACGTGATCAGAAGGTTTCCCAATCGCCATCGTCGGCGGCGGCCGTCGCGGGCGTGAAGCTCGCGGTGGCGGCAGGGGCTGCGGCTGCAGCGGCCGGGGCGGCAGGCTTGGCCGCCGGCTTGGGCAGGCTGGCACGGGCCACGGGCTTGCTGGCTGGGGCAGGCTTGCTTTCCGATGCGGGCTTGCTGGCGCTCGCTGCAACGGTTGCCGAAGAGGTCAGGGCCTTCGCCTCGCTGACCCCGCTCGAAGACGACAACATGGTCGGTGCCGAATGCAGCGACTTGACCGGCGTCAGCACGGGCTCGGCATGCAGCTTTTGCGTGCCGCCCGCGCCCAGCTTGAAGGCCGAGACGGCGGAAGCCAGTCGCGTGGCCTGCTCTTTCAGGCTCTCTGCTGCGGCGGCGGACTCTTCCACCAGCGCGGCGTTTTGCTGCGTCATCTGGTCGAGCTGGTTGACCGACTGGTTGACGGTGCCGATGCCCTGGCTCTGCTCCGACGAGGCCGCGCTGATCTCGCCGATGATGTCCGAGACGCGCTGCACGCTGGTCAGGATCTCGACCATCGACGAGCCAGCGTCCTGCACCAGCTTCGAGCCGGACTCGACCTTCTCGCTCGAAGCGTTGATCAGCGTCTTGATTTCCTTGGCGGCGTTGGCCGAGCGTTGCGCCAGGGTGCGCACTTCGCCAGCCACCACGGCGAAGCCGCGGCCCTGTTCACCGGCGCGGGCGGCTTCCACCGCCGCATTCAGCGCCAGGATGTTGGTCTGGAAGGCGATGCCGTCGATCACGGTGATGATGTCGGTGATCTTGCGGCTGGCGTTGTCGATCTCGGCCATGTTCGAGACCACCTGCGAGACGATCTGCTCGCCACGCTGGGCGGCGGTGGCCGCGCCAGATGCCAGCTGATTGGCCTGGCGGGCGGCGTCGGCACTTTGCAGCACGGTGCCGGTGAGCTCTTCCATCGAGCTGGCGGTTTGCTGCAGGTTCGAGGCGGTGTGCTCGGTGCGCTGGCTCAGATCCTGGTTGCCCGTGGCGATTTCAGTCGATGCGGTCGAAATCGAATCGGTGGCCTGGCGGATCACGGCGATCGTGTCGCGCAGCTTGTGCGTCATGTCCACCACCGAGCCACGCAGCGAGCCGGTGTCGCCTGCCTGGTGCTGCAAGTTCATGTCCAGGTGGCCATCGGAGATGCGGCTGACCAGGTCGCGCAAGGTCGAGGGCTCGTCGCCCAGGTCCTTCCACACCGAGGACACGATGGCGGCCGAGGCCGCGCCCAGCACGCCCAGCACGATGACGCCGGTCACGATGGTGACCCACAGGTTGGTGTCCACGCCGGCGCGCGCCGAAGCTTGGGCCTCGTCGATGGCAGCTTTGGCCGAAGCCTTGTGTTCGTTCAGCAGCTTGTCCAGCGACTGCAGCGAGCTCTGCATTTTGCCGAGTTGATCGCCTGGGGGCTGCTGGGTCAGCAGCGCACGCGTGGCGCCGATGGCCGAGGACTGGTAGGCCTCGAAGGCATCACCCAGTGTTTTGGCGATCGCGGATTTTTCCGGCAGCTTGCCCATGTCGGCCAGGGCCTTCTTGGCCGTGGCCACCATGGCGTCGGTTTCCTTGAGCTTTTCGGCTTCGCCTTCTGCGGCGGCGGTCTGCAGGGTCAGGCGCAGTTGCTCCACGCTGCGGTCCACCGTCTGCACGTGGGCCATGTGCGGGTTGTCGACCTCGTGGAGGTGCTGGAGGATCCCGGAGGTGCGCTCGCCAACAGCAAAGCTGACGGCCACGCCGACGACGAAGACTGCGGCTGCGCTGATCGGCAGCATCCAGATTTTGGTGCGAAAGTTCATCTTGGCTCCTGCGAGGGAAGAGGGCAGACCGAGCGAGCGGCATGCCCTCCACGGTGAGGCTATCGGCATGATGGCCGAGGCTCTGAAGTCAAAAGGCGCAAATAAGTCGTGCTTCCCAGGCCGTTTGTGCGCCTGTTCCTACAATCCGCGCCATGTCTGCACCTTTGCCCGCCGGCCCGGCTCGCTCCGCTGTCGTTCGCAACCCGATGTTCTGGGTGGCGCTGCTGTACTTCTCCGAAGGGCTGCCGCTGGGCGTGTTCTACGACCTGTTCCCGGTGCACATGCGCCAGGCGGGGGTGGGGCCAGCCGAGATCGGGCTGCTCAGCCTGCTGGGGCTGGCCTGGACGGTGAAGTTCCTGTGGGCGCCGCTGGTCGATGCCTGGCGCCACCACCGGCGCTGGATCGCGGCGGCCAACGTGGGCATGGCCGCAGTGCTGCTGACGCTGGCCACCCAGCCTGAGGCCCTGGGGCAGGGCGCCACCTGGCCCTGGGCGCTGCTGGCGGCCTTCACGGTGCTGTCGGCCACCAACGACATCGCCACCGACGGCTACACCATCGAGCTGCTGGCCAAGGGGCAGTACGGCCTGGCCAACGGCCTGCGCATCGGCTTTTACCGCGTGGGCATGCTGGCCGCAGGCGGTCTGCTGGTGGTGGCGGGCTGGATGGGCACGCCAGGGCAACCGGCCTGGTCTGCGGCGTATGCGGCTGGCGGGGCGCTGATGGTGCTCAACGCGGCTTTGATTTTGCTGGCGCCGGCGCAACCACCGCGTGCGCCCGCGCCGAAGGGCGCTGCAGCCGACGAGTGGCGGGTGCTGCGCAGCCAGCCCCAGTGGCTGCTGGCCTTGGGCCTGGTGCTGGCGGGCCTGCTGTGGCCGGTGCTGGGGCCGGTGGGCAAAGCCTTGTCCTGGGCGCCGGTGCAGGCCATCAGCGGCACCTGGTGGTTCAAGGGCGGGATCCCCGTCGGGCTGATGCTGCTGGGCGCCAGCTTGATGGTGCGCGCGGCGCGGGGCCCACAGGCGGCTCGCCTGGCCGATGGCCCGGTGTTCGGCGCCTGGGTGGCGCTGCTGGCGCGCCCGGGCATGCTGGCGGTGCTGGTTTTCATCCTGCTGTTCAAACTGGGTGACGCGGCCATGGGCTTCATGGTCAAGCCCTTCTGGGTGGACGCTGGTTTCACCCCGGCGCAGATCGGCCTGGTCAGCGTCAACGTGGGCCTGGGGCTGTCGATCGCCGGGGGCCTGGCGGGTGGCTGGTACGTCGACCGAGCCGGCATCTTCAAGGGGCTTTGGGTGCTGGGGCTGGCGCAGGCGCTGTCCAACCTGGGGTACGCGGCGGCGGCCTCGGTGGTGCCGCACGCCTTGCTTGGAGCCGAAGTGAGCGCTAACCATCAAATGGTGGTTTACGCCGCCAGCGCGCTGGAGAGCTTCACCGGCGGCCTGGGCACGGGAGCGTTCCTGGCCTTCCTGATGGGCATCACCGACAAGCGCCGCGCCACCACCGAGTACGCCATCCTGTCGTCGATTTTCGCTTTCTCGCGGGCGGTGGCGGGCTGGGCTGGCGGCCTGGGGGTCGAGCAGATGGGCTACTCGGCCTTCTTCCTGCTGACCTTTTTCCTGTCATTCCCGGCCTACGCGCTGCTGCCGGCGGTGCGGCGTATGCTGTTGCGCGACGAGGCGCGTTGACTCCTTCAGGGCCGCCCCCATTTGTGGCCCTGCCCCTTGAGACCCCAGCAACCCGCGCCCAACCGCTGCCAAACACCATGCCCCTGAACGCTGTCGCCCACCCTCGCCGCATCAACGAACCACGCCAAGCGCTGCGGCCACGCGCCCGGGTGGTCGGCCTGTGCGTGGCGCTGGCCGCCAGCCTGCTGATGCCGGTGGCCTCGGCCTGGGCGCGCGAAGGGGTGGACGTGGGTGGGCAGTCGGGTTTTGCACGCCTGGTGCCGGCCGAGCAGATCGAGCAGGCCGCCGCCCAGCAGTACCAGCAAATGGCCGTGCAGGCCCGTCAGCAAAATGCGCTGCTGCCCGACAACCACCCGCAGGTGGTCCGCTTGCGCACCATCGCCAAACGCATCATCCCGCACAGCCTGAGCTGGAACAAACGGGCCAAGCAGTGGCAGTGGCAGGTCATCGCCATCCACTCCAAAGAGCTCAACGCCTTCTGCATGCCGGGCGGCAAGATCGCTTTCTACACGGGCATCCTGGAGCAGCTCAAGCTGACCGATGACGAGGTCGCCATGATCATGGGCCACGAGGTGGCTCACGCCCTGCGAGAGCACGCCCGCGAGCGCATCGGCAAGCAGTCGGCCACGCGCCTGGGCGCCAACGTGATCTCGGGCCTGCTGGGCCTGGGTGGCCTGGGTGATTCTTTGCTGAACATGGGTGGGCAGTTGCTGACCCTGACTTTCAGCCGCCAGGACGAGTCCGAAGCCGACCTGGTCGGCATGGAGCTGGCTGCGCGCGCTGGCTACAACCCGCAGGCGGGGGTCACCTTGTGGCAGAAGATGGCCGCGGCCTCCAAGGGCGCGCCGCCTCAGTTCCTGTCCACCCACCCGTCCAGCGGCACCCGCATCCAGGACATCCAGGCCAACCTGCCCAAGGTGATGCCTTTGTTCGAGCGTGCGCCCAAGCCCGAGCAGCGTTGGGACGCCCCAGCCCGCTCAGGGCTGAACACGGCCGATCCGCTGGCATTGGCGTTCTGGGGGCGGGGTGAGGGCGCTTTGGGCCGGAGCCCAGCGTCCATGCCTGTCGGTCACGGCGATCACGGGCACTGAGCCGATCGGGGCGACACCGCGCTCAGGCGCACCGTGTGAACGCAGGCGCTTGATGAGGCGAGGGCCTCAAGGGCTGGTGGCCATCAGTTCCGCAGCCAGCTTGCCCACGCGGGCCAGCGCACGCCGCTCGGCCTCGCCCCACTTGCCCCCCAGCCCCAGGCGCATGCAGCGCTTGAATCGGTCGTTGGTGCTGAACAGGCTGCCCGGGGCGATGCAGATGTGCTCCTCCAGGCAGGTGTGGAACAGCTCCACGGTGTCGACCTCGCCCGGCAGCTCCAGCCACAGGATGAAGCCGCCTGAAGGCGAGGTCATGCGCGTGCCCTTGGGGAAGTGGCGCGAGATGAGCGCACGGGCCTCGTCCATGCGCGCCGCGACCACACCACGAAGCTGGCGGTAGCCGGCCTCGATGCCGGGCTGGGTCAGCAGGTCGGCCAGGGCGCGCTGAAGCATCACGGTCTCGCTGCCTGAGGTGGCCGACTTCATGCGCTGCAGGCGCTCGGTGCGACCTGGCGCGGCGATCCAGCCCAGGCGCAGGCCCGGCGCGATCGTCTTGCTGAACGAGCCGCACAGCATCACCTGACCGCCGGTGTCGAAGGACTGCACCGCGCGGCGGCGGTCGTCGTCCTCGCACAGGTCGTTGTAGAGCACGTCCTCGATCAACGGCACCTGGTGGCGCGCCACCATCTGCGCCAGGCGCTTGCGTTCGGCCAGCGGCATGCTGCAACCCAGCGGGTTCGACAGCGTGGGCACGGCCAGGATGGCCTTGACAGGCTGCGTGTCCAGCGCCAACTGCAGGGCGTCGAGCGACAGGCCGGTGCGCGGGTGGGTGGGGATCTCGAGCGCGCGCAGGCCCAGGCTTTCGAGGATTTCCAGGAAGCCGTAGTACGTGGGGGACTCCAGCGCCACCACGTCACCCGGCTTGGTCACCGAGCGCAGGCACAGCGTGATGGACTCCAGGCAACTGCTGGTGACGATGACGTCGTCGGCGTTGACGTGACAGCCCATGCGCAGCGCGTGCCGCGCGATGGCCTTGCGCAGCGATTCATCGCCGGGGCCGAAGGGGTACTGGCACAGCGTGGCGCGGTGGCGCTGGGTGGCGCGGCTGACGGCGCGGCGCACCCGGTCCTGGGCGAACAAGGCGGCATCGGGGCAGGCGGCGCCAAAGGACACGTAGTCCGGGTGGTGGGCCACGCTCATCATCTTGCTGGCCATGGCGCTGATGCCCACGCTGACCGAGCGCTTCGGGGGGCGCGAGGTGTCGGGCTCGGGCAGCTGCGGCGGGCGCGCGGCGACGAAGTAGCCCGAGCGCGGGCGGGCTTCGATCAGGCGCGCGTCTTCGAGCGTGCGGTAGGCCTGCACGACGGTGGACTGCGAGACCCCGTGCTGATGCGCCAGGTTGCGCACCGAGGGGATGCGCTCGCCGCGCGAAAGTGTGCCGGTGCGGATCTGCCGGGCCATGGCGTCGGCGATGCGCAGGTAGAGGGTGTCGGGCAGGCTCGCGTGGGTGTGCATGAGCCCCATTCTGTATGGAACCCCCACCGTTTGACCAGCACAGATGGTGGCGCACACGACCGGCACAGCCGGGCTGTGGTGCGGCCTGTGTGGGTGGCATTGGTGGCCTGCTGACGCGGCCACGTGGCGCAGTTGCTGCCTAAGGTGAGAGGCCCACCCACCCACGAGGCTCACCATGTTCAACTGGATCAGGGGTTTGGTCCCCGCGCTCGCGCCCGTCACATCCGTCAACCTCAAGGGGCCGGTGGTGCTGCCCGCAGGACAGGTTCATCGGCTTCGACTGCGTGCCGGTGACGCCCTGCTGGTTCGCCATGGGCAGGTGTGGATGACGCGGCAAGGCGATCCCTTGGACCACGTGCTCAGTCCGTCACATGGGCACGTGGCGGCTCGGCCGGAAGAGGTGGTGCTGGAGTCGTTCGTGCGGGACGGCAGCGCTTACGAACGCCAGCCGTTGCCTTGACGCAAGGAACCTGCCTTGGTGGCCCTGCGCGGCGTGGTCGACACGGGCGACGCACCCCTCGTGGGTGCGAGCGCAGGGTCAGCGTTTGAGGAAGGGGTTGAACTGACGCTCTTCGCCGAAGGTGCTTTCCGGCCCGTGACCGGGCGTGAACGTGATGTCGTCGCCCAGCGGCAGCAGGTGCTGCGTGATGGCGCGGATCAGGTCACCATGGTTGCCACCGGGGAAGTCCGTGCGGCCGATGCCGCCGTTGAACAGCACGTCGCCCACGAAGGCGTGGCGCGTGCCATCGTGGAAGAACACGACGTGGCCCGGCGTGTGGCCCGGGCAGTGCAGCACCTTGAGCGTCTGCTTGCCGATCTCGACCTCGTCACCATCGTGCAGCCAGCGCGTGGGGGCGAAGGGCTCGGCCTGCGGAAAGCCGAACATCTGGCTTTGCTGGGGCAGGGCGTCGATCCAGAACTGGTCGCCCTCGTGCGGGCCGATGATGGGCAGGGTCAAGGTGCGCGCCAGCGTGCCGGTGCCACCTGCGTGGTCGATGTGGGCGTGGGTGAGCCACAGGGCCTTGAGCGTCAGACCGCGCTCTTCGACCGCCTGCAGCAGCTCGCCGATGTCGCCGCCCGGATCGATCAGGGCGGCCTCGTTCGTCTCGTCGCACCAGACGAGGGAGCAGTTTTGTTCGAAGGCGGTGACGGGGAGGGTGAGGCGGCGCAGCATGACGCCGATGGTACGAGAAACCTCGATCAGTACACGAAGTCCAGCGTCAGCGACAGCAAGTTGACGCGCTGCTCGCGCCCGTAGAAGTCGGTGGAGGCGCTGGAGAAGCCGCCATCGGGCGCGTAGAACCAGCCGGATGACTGCGCCGGCTTGTGGATGTGGTTGAGCTGCAGTTTCAAGGCGACCTGGCTGGCGGCGTCCCAGCGCACGCCCAGGATCGTGGTGCGTTCGGTGACGTGCAGGCCCTCCACGAAGCGCTGGATGTCGGCCGCCAAGGGCGCCAGGGGAACGGGTTGCCCCAGTGCTGCCTGGAAGGGGTTGTTGCGGTTCGAGTCCGTCACCTGCACGCTGGAGACGCCGAGGTAAGGCGTGAACGCGCCCAGGCGGTAGCCTGCGGTGAGGTACCAACCTTTGGTGTCGGGGATGCGGCTCTTGCCTTGGCGGACCGTGTACTCCGCGTTCACCAGCCACTGGTCGCGGTCGTACGACGCGCCGATGCCCGAGAAGCGGACCCTGTCGCCGTCGCCGTAGAAGTCATCCAGCGCAGACAGCACGAAGGCGGACGCGCCGATCAGCTTTTGATCATTGCGGTCGTGGATGGTCGCCCTGGCCGAGGCCGTTCCGGCTCGCAGGCTCAGGCCGTTGTCCAGCGAAGCGCTCAGGTTGAACCCGATCAGGTGGCGCAGCTCGTAGGTGACGGTGTTTTCTTCGGCCAGCACCAGCGCCGCGTACTTCGACTTCGATTGACCACCCCACAGCGAGGCCTGCATCGCGGTGTCGGCCAGCTCGAACCGGTAGGTGAGGTCACCGCCTTCGAAGCGGTTGACCGGCACCTGTCCGTACACGTCCATGGGCGGGCGGGCCGTCAACTGCGTGTAATGCACGTCGCGGGCATCGGAGAGCATGAAGGTTTGCGAGACGAGGCGCCCGGCGCGCAGCGACAGCGATGGGCTGGCGTCCCAGCGCAGGAAGGCCCACTCCACCTCGGGTTTGAAGTCCTTCTGGGGACGGTGCTTGGACAGCAGCTGGACCGTGGCCGTGACGGTGTTCGTGAGCTTGTAGCGGCCTTGCACGGCCAGCTTGGTGTCCAGCTTGAGGTTGAGCCCGTCGCGCACGCCATCGAGGCGGCCAGGTTGGGAGTAGGCCACCTTCTCTTCGTCGGAGATCGCCACGCCCAGCGTGCCGAAACCGGAGAGCTTGAGCCGGCCGTCTGCTGACTCGTACTGAGCATGGGCCACCAGGGGAAGGAGCGCGCAGCAGGCGATCAACAGGAGAGGGGGGGGTGACAGCGACTTCATGTGTCCCTCACGGCAAGACCATCACGGTGCGAACAGAGTTGTCGACCATGCTGGCGTTGATGTAGCCCACGACGTTGGCGTTGGCGGCCACGGCTGCTTTGACGGCCGCCGCATCGGGCAATTCGCGAGGCGGCTCGCCTCGGCCTGTGAACATCACCCGGGCCCAGGTGGTGCGGACCTGGGTCAGGTCGCTGTCGGTCGCGGCGCGGTAGAACACCGCGCGCAGGGGGTGCCCCTCGGGCAAGTCCAGCGGAGTGCGCTCGAAGCTGCGCCCCAGGTAGACCTTGGCCAGTTGAGATTTGGACAGCGGGGGGGCGTTGATGGCGGTGATGACCGCGACCTTGTCCGCCAGGGCCACGCCGCTCAGCGTCATGCCCACGGCCATCAGGAGCGGTGCACTGAGGGACAGTCTCATCTTGGGGTCATCGGCTGTTGGGTGGTGAACTGTAGCGCTGGCCGGCTCGGCAGCCCCACGCTCAAGAATGCAGGGTTTTGGCCGATTTACCAAACGATACCTCGACCTGCAGGATGAACCGATGAACCCTTTGCATCACGCGTTGCGCTGGCTGGCGGCACCCCATGTGCTCGTGCCGGTTGCTGCGTTGGTCGCGCTGGCACTCATGTGGGGTGTGACATTCAACACGTCCCGCACCGAGGAAAAGCGCGCGCACGAGACGTCCCTGCTGGCCACCGAGCGCCTCGTCGACACCTACCAGGCCCAGACCCTTCGCGCCCTCAACGAAATCAACCAGAACCTCAAGCTGATCGCTTACGCGCGCCGCTTTGCCGGCAAGGGGGGCGATTTCGCCGAGCTGCACGCTCAGAACCTGCTGCTGCCCAAGTTGCTGTTCACGACGCGGCTGGTCGACAGCCAGGGGCGGGTGTTGGCGAGCTCCCGATCGGACGGGGCGGGCGAGTCGGTGTCGGGTGAACTGCTGGCTCACCATGCCGCCTTTTCGGAGCTGTTCGTCAGCCGGCCCTACCAGCCCGCCGGTGGCGGCGAGGCGGTCATGGACATCAGCCGAAGGGTGGACGATGGCGATGGCAGCGAGATCGTGGTGATCACCATGCCGGTGAGCTACCTGGTCAGCGACCACGACACCCAACGGTTTGGTAACGCTGGGGTGCTGGCCGTGATCGGCCAGGATGGCGTCGTGCGTGCGATGCGAACGGGGGAGCAGGTCACATCTGGCGCCAAGGTGGACTTCTCTCAGGTCCTGCCTCAAGACGAGGCGGAGGTTGGCGAGGCTGCCCTGCGCCCGACCCCTTGGGGCCGCGAGCCCCGCTACATCGGCTCCC
>NZ_DCXA01000136.1:8933-11032 GCF_002328915.1 Aquabacterium sp. UBA2148 | reverse complement strand
GCTGGACTTCTTCCTTGGTCATGTACCGCCGCCCGAACGCCTGAAGCCGATCACCGGTGTAGGACACGCCGTTGACCATGTAGGCGTAACGCACCTCGGCGACCCAGTCGTGCTTGGCGCTCTCGGGCTCGGCCGGGTTGTCGTGCATGGCGCGAGGCTGCGAGGTCAGCATGACGCCCTCGACACTTGGCCATTGCGGGCTTTGGCGCTTGACCTCCCAGGCACGCCAGGCGAAAAGGCCGGCGATCAGCACGATGGCCAGCAGCAGGATTTTTCCGAGGTCGTCGCTCATCGTTGGAGGTTTTCTGTGGGGCACACCCGTTTCAGCTTGGCCTCGATTGTGCAGCCTCGCTCAGCTCTGAGGGATGATGTGGGCTTGGCCGCTCCCTGTCGATTGCTCTGTCCCATTTCGCCACCATGTCCGACGCCCCCGCTTCACCTGCCGACCAACCCCTCGGGCACAGCCCGTTCTACGCCCACATCGCCCGCCTGCGCCACATCAAGCGCTGGGGCCTGATGCGCAACGCCGTCGAAGAGGACGTGGCCCAGCACAGCTGGGAGGTGGCGGTGCTGGCGCATGCGCTGGCTGTCATCAGCCGCGACGTGTTCCAGCAGCCGGTGGACCCGAACGCGGTGGCAGCGCGCGCGCTCTTTCACGACGCGACCGAGGCCATCACCGGTGACCTGCCGACCCCGGTCAAGTACTCACCCGCCATGCGCCACGCCACGGCCAACCTCGAAGGCGAGGTCTGCCGCGAGATGGTGGCGCTGCTGCCGCCCGTGCTGCAGCCGGCCATCGGCGAGATGATGGACCACGAGCAGTGGCCGGCCCATGAGGCCGCGCTGGTCAAGACAGCGGACCGCCTGGCCGCCTGGTTCAAGTGCCGGGCCGAGTTGCGCTACGGCAACCCGGAGTACACCCAGGCGGCGCAGCAGATCGAGGGCAAGCTCAACCAGCACATGACGCCCGAACTGCGCTACTTCCTGGACACCTTCGGAGCGGCCTTCGACCTCACGCTCGACTCATTGATGCAGCAAGGCGGTTGAGGTCGGTGGTGGGCATCACCCCGCCATCAACCCGACGTTGCCGCCCGCAGCGGTGGTGTTGATCGTCACCGTCTGCTCGACGCAAAAGCGCGGCAGGTAGTGCGGCCCGCCCGCCTTGGGCCCCGTGCCGCTCAGGCCTTGTCCGCCAAAGGGCTGCAGGCCCACCACGGCGCCCACCATGTTGCGGTTGACGTAGACGTTGCCCACTCGGGCCGCGCTGGCCAGCGCCTGCGCGCGGCTGTCGATGCGGGTCTGGATGCCCAGCGTCAGGCCGTAGCCCAGGCGGTTGACCTGCTCGATGACCGCCTGCGGATCGCCCCGCCAGCGCCAGACCTGCAGCACCGGGCCGAAAATTTCCTGCCCCACGCGCCCGGGTGAATCGACCTCGAAGGCATGTGGTGCGAGCAGTTGCGCCACCCTGGCCTCGGTGGCCTGCACGCGCCCCTGGTTGTGGTCCTGTGCGTCACCTGGGCCGGCGTCCCACAGTGGCTTGGCTTCGCGCTGCAGCCTTTCGAGCTGGGCCAGCACTCTCGCATGGGCCTCGGCATCGATCAGCGGTCCGACATCGGTGTCGATGCGGGCCGGGTCGCCCACCCGCAGTTCGCGCACGGCGCCTGAGATCATGTCCAGCACGGGCTCGGCGATGTCTTCGTGCAGGCACAGCAGGCGCAAAGCCGAGCAGCGCTGGCCGGCCGAGCGGAAGGCGCTTTGCAGCACGGCGTCGCACACCTGCTCAGGCAGGGCACTGGGGTCGACCAGCATGGCGTTGAGGCCACCGGTTTCTGCGATCAGCGGCACGATGGGGCCGTCGGACGCGGCCAGGGTGCGCTGGATGAGCTTGGCCACCTGGGTGGAGCCCGTGAAGGCCACGCCCGCGATGCCGGCTTGCGCCACCAGCGCCGCGCCCACGGTTTCACCCGGGCCGTGCAGGCCTTGCAGCACCTCGGGCGGCACACCGGCCTCATGCATCAGCCGGATGGCGGCCATGGCCACCGCGGGTGTCTGCTCGGCTGGCTTGGCCAACACGCAGTTGCCCGCCGCCAGCGCCGCCG
>NZ_DCXA01000136.1:7144-8833 GCF_002328915.1 Aquabacterium sp. UBA2148 | reverse complement strand
CCGCCGCCGAGACCTGCCCCAGGAAGATGGCGAGCGGGAAATTCCAGGGGCTGATGCAGACCCAGGTGCCGCGCCCGTGCAGCGTCAGCACGTTGGCCTCGCCCGTGACGCCGGGGTAGGGCGCCGGCAGGGTTTGGGGAGCCATCACGCGCTCGGCTTCCACGGCGTAGTAGCGCAGGAAGTCGATGGCCTCACGCACCTCGGCGATGGCATCTGGCCAGGTTTTGCGGCCCTCCTGCACGAGCAGGGCACAGAAGGTTGGCAGGCGTTCCTGCAAGGTTTGCGCGGCGCTGCGCAGGATGCGGGCGCGTTCGCTCACGGGTCGGTCGCACCATGCCGGGAAGGCAGCTTGGGCCCGCTCGAATGCGGCGGCCACGTCTTGCGGTGACGACTCGACCACATGGGGCAAAGGCGTCGAGCGCAGCGTGGCCAGCAAGGCCTCACGCTCCGAGCGCACGTGCAGCATTGGCCCTGTGCTGTTGGGCCGCGCCGGACCGAAGATGTCGGCTGGCAAGGGCTGACCGGGTTGCGGCGAGAGGCGCAGGGGCGAGCGCAGCAACTCGTCGAGCCCGAAGCCTGGGTCGGCCAACTGGTGCACGAACGAGCTGTTGGCGCCGTTTTCCAGCAGCCGGCGCACCAGGTAGGCCAGCAGGTCGCGGTGCGGGCCCACCGGCGCGTAGACCCGGCAGCTCAGCAGCGGCTCGCGCAGCACCTCGCGGTACAGGCCTTCGCCCATGCCGTGCAGGCGCTGCAGCTCGAAGCGGGCATCGCGCTGGCGGGCCATCTGCAGCAGCGCGGCCACCGTGCCGGCGTTGTGCGTGGCGAACTGGGGGTAGAGGGCATCGGGTGCTTCCAGCATCGCGCGGGCGCAGGCCAGGTAGGCGATGTCGGTGTGGTGCTTGTGCGTGAAGACGGGGTAGTGGGGCAGGCCTTCTTCTTGCGCGCGCTTGACCTCGGCGTCCCAGTAGGCGCCCTTGACGAGTCGGCACATCAGGCGGATGCGGTGCTGGCGTGCCAGCGCGATCACGTGCTCCACCAATTCCAGCGAGCGCGTCTGGTAGGCCTGCAGGGCCAGGCCGAAGCCTTGCCAGCCGGGGGCTTCGGCGGCGATGCGCGCCATCAGCGCGTCGGCCACGTCGAGAGACAGCTCCAGTCGGTCCACCTCTTCGGCGTCCAGCGTGAGGTTCAAGTTGGCGGCTGCCGCACGCTGGCACAACGTCCACACGCGGGGCACCAGCTCCGCCATCACGCGATCGCGCTGGGCGTCTTCGTAGCGTGGGTGCAGCGCGCTGAGCTTGATCGACAGGCCGTCGGCCAGCATGGGTGTGTGGGCCTCGCGCTGGGCCTGGGCGATGCTGTCCAGCGCACCCTCGTAGGCTTGCAGGTAGCGCAGCGCATCGGCTTCGGTGCGCGCGCCTTCGCCCAGCATGTCGAAGCTGAAGCGCACGCCGGGGTGCTGGCGGTGCACCTGAGCGGCCTCGCGCAAGGCCTGCTCGATGGTCTGGCCGAGCACGAACTGCTGGCCCAGCAGCTGCACGGCACGAACGGCCGCGGCCACCACCGCCTTGGCGCCCAGCCGCGCGGCGATGCCCCCGGCGCCCAGGCCAGCTTTGCCAGCGTCACCGCTCGGGTGATGTGCCCCCGGCAGGAAGTCCTTGGACCAGGCCACCGCTGTGCTGGAGAGTCGGG
>NZ_DCXA01000136.1:6601-7059 GCF_002328915.1 Aquabacterium sp. UBA2148 | reverse complement strand
CACGAGTCACCGTGCGCGCTGAAATCAGCCCTGCCGAGCTGGTCAGCGGTCAGCGCGATGGCCGTGTCGGCATCGGGCACCCGCAGCAGGGCCTCGGCCAGGCGCATCAGGGCCAGGCCTTCCTGGCTGGAAATCGGGAACTCCTTGAGCAGCGATTCGAGCGCCCAGAACGGCGGCGGGTGATCGCGCACGGCCTGCACCCATGGGCGGGCCTGGCGCATGGCCTCGTCCCATTTCAGCGCGCCCTCCAGTGCCTGCAGGCGGTGCCGCACGACATCGGCTTCAGGGCGACACGGGTGGGGCAGGCGCATGGCGGGCTCCTTCGGTGGCTGGGGCGTGGGCTGGGTGGCGTGCGGCGGCGACGTCCGTGGTGGGCTCAGCGAGGCGGCGCGCGCATCAGCGTGGTCTTGCCGAACAGGCTCTCGATCAGGTCAACGGCCAGCTCGGCGGTCTGGTTG
>NZ_DCXA01000136.1:4451-6576 GCF_002328915.1 Aquabacterium sp. UBA2148 | reverse complement strand
TCTGGTTGCGCACGTCCAGCGCAGGGTTGAGCTCGACCACGTCCAGCGAGCCCAGCAGGCCGGTGTCGGCGATCATCTCCATGCAGAGCTGGGCCTCGCGGTAAGTGGGGCCACCGCGCACGGGCGTGCCCACGCCAGGGGCGATGTTGGGGTCCAGGCAGTCGACGTCCAGGCTCACGTGCAGGTGGGTGTTCTCGTCCAGGCCGAGCAGGGCCTGCTCCATGGTCTGGCGCATGCCGTGCTCATCGATGTGGCGCATGTCGAAGACCTCGATGCCTAAAGCGTGCACCAGGCGTTTTTCGCCTTCGTCCACGCTGCGGATGCCGATCTGGCGCAGCTCGCTGGCATCGAGCGCCGGCGTGTGTCCGCCCAGGCTCGTCAGGGCTTGCGGGCCGTGACCGCACAGGCAGGCCACAGGCATGCCATGCAGGTTGCCGGTGGGCGTGAGTTCGGCGGTGTTGAAGTCGGCGTGGGCATCGAGCCAGAGCACGCGCAAGCGCTTGCCCATGGCGCGGCAGTGGCGAGCCACGGCGCTGATCGAGCCGATGGCCAGGCAGTGATCGCCCCCCAGCAAGATGGGCAGCCGCCCGCTGGCCAGCTCGCCGTGCACCACCGCGTGCACCCGCTCGTTCCAGGTGGTGACCTCGCGAAGGTGCCGCCAGCCGTCGATGGCGGGCTGGCAAGGGTTGTCGGGGCCGTGCAGGTCACCCAGGTCCTGCACCTGCAGGCCGCAGCGCGCCAGGGCGTCGGCCAGGCCAGCCACCCTCAAGGCGCCTGGGCCCATGCGGGCGCCGATGCAGCTGGCGCCTATGTCGGTGGGGGCACCGATCAGGCTGACGTGTCGATGGCGCGTTGGCGTGTGGGGGCTCATGCGGCGTGCCGGGGCTTGGGCTGCTGGGCGTTTGTCGGTGTGGGCGACAGCAGGCCAAGCAGGTCCTTGGGGTTGGCGGGCGCGGGCACCAGGGACAGCGTCTGCAGGATGCCGAGTGCGTCCGCGCAGTCTCGCATGAAGCGCAGCGCGGTGAAATCTTCCAGCGCGAAGCCGACGGAGTCGAAGACGGTGACGTCCTCATCGCCGAGGCGTCCTGGTGCCTGGCCGCTGAGCACGCGCCAAAGCTCGGTGACAGGGAAATCGGCAGGCATTTGTTGGATGTCGCCCTCGACACGCGTTTGCGGCTCGTACTCGACGAATACACGCGCGGCCTGCAGCACGCCAGCGGCCAGCTCGGTCTTGCCGGGGCAGTCGCCTCCCACGGCGTTGAGGTGCATGCCGGGGCGCAGCATGTCGGCGGTGACGATGGTGGCGCAGGCCTTGTCGGCCGTCAGCGTGGTGACGATGTCGGCGCCCTGCACGGCCTCGGCGGTGCTGGCGCAGGGCGTGACCTTCAGCGTGCCGTGGGTGTGTTCGGCGAGGTTGTGCGCCAGCTTGGCGGTGGCCGCCGGGTCGAGGTCGAACAGCCGCACCTCCTGGACGCCGAGCAGGTGGTGAAACGCCAGGCACTGGAAGTCGGCCTGCGCGCCGTTGCCGATCACGGCCATGACGTGGCTGTCTGCACGGGCCAAGGCGCGTGCGGCCAGCACCGATGTGGCTGCGGTGCGCAGGGCCGTGGTCAGTGTGAGTTCGGACAACAACAGGGGCGCCCCGGTGTTGACCTCGGCGAGCACGCCAAAGGCCATCACCGTGGGCAGGTGGTGGCGGTGGTTGCCCGGGTGGCCGTTGACGTACTTGAAGCTGTAGTGCCGCCCGTCGGAGATGGGCATGAGCTCGATCACGCCCTCGGGCGAATGGCTGGCGACGCGCGCGCAAGTGTCGAACTCGGGCCAGCGACGGAAGTCGGCGTCCAGCGCGGCGACCAGGCCACCGAGGCAGCGTCTCAGGCCCAGGGTGCGCAGGATGCGGGCCACGTCGTCCACGCCCAGGAACCGGGTGCGGGTGGTGGGGATGCTCGCAGGGTGTTTCATGGTGGCCTCCGTCTGCGTTGGGGCCAGTCTCTCACCGAGCGGAGGCAATGAAAATCGCCAGAATTGAGCAAGATGTGCCAGAAAATTGCCACTTCGGCAGTGCTTTCTGGCAAATTGATCAACCATGGACACGGTTGATCAACAGCTCATCGGCCTGCTGCGG